>JBEVDF010000224.1:0-3085 GCA_040514145.1 Aeromicrobium sp. | reverse complement strand
CGGCCGCCCGAGCGGTGCACGAGCAGGTCCTTCGAGCCGTGGATCACCTGGGTGGGCACGGTGACCGCGCCGAGGCGCTCGGTGCGGTCGGGCTGGGTCAGCACGGCCAGCATGTGGCGCGAGACGCCGCTGGCGATCCAGCCGCGGTCGTAGGTCTCCAGGGCGCGGGCGTGGGCCACGTCGTCGGGCGTCGGGAACGCGGGGGAGGCCACGGCCTTGCCGTTCCTGACCGAGAGCTCGGCGTACTCGGCCCGCGTGCGGCCGGCGGGGGAGAGCATCGTGCGCATCACGAGCGGATGGACCCAGCCCACCCGGCGGCGGCCCGTGGTGGACATGATCGAGGTCAGCGAGCGGACGCGGTCGGCGTGCTCGACCGTGAGGGTCTGCGCGATCATGCCGCCCATCGAGACGCCCACGACGTGCGCCGACGCGATGCCCAGGTGGTCGAGCAGCGCCGCCGCGTCGTCGGCGAGGTCGTCGAGCCCGTACGGCGCCGTGCCGCGGCCGAAGTAGGCCTTGATGACGTCGGCCCTGGTCACACGGTGGTGCCGCAGCTTGGTGGAGCGGCCGGTGTCGCGGTTGTCGAACCGGATCACGTGGAAGCCGCGGGCGGCCAGCTGCAGGCAGAACGCCTCGGGCCACCAGGTCATCGGGCCGCCGAGGCCCATGATCAGCAGGACGGGCTCGTCCTCGGGGTCGCCGAAGGTCTGGTGGCACAGGTCGAGCCCGCTGGGCAGGTGCGCGAACGACTCCTCGGAGACCACGACGGACTCCTCATGCGCCTGCCCGGGACCCATGGGCTCAGTGCTCGTAGTCGATGGCGGAGAAGGCGGCGAGCTTGTGGAGCCGGTGCTCGCTGCGGATCGTGCGGATCGTGCCCGAGCGCGACCGCATGACGATGGACTCGGTGGTGGCGCTGCCGGCGCCGTACCGCACGCCGCGCAGCAGGTTGCCCGTGGTGATGCCCGTGGCGACGAAGAAGCAGTCGTCGGCGGTGACGAGATCCTCGGTGGACAGGATCCGGTCGAGGTCGTGGCCGGCGTCGATGGCGCGCTGGCGCTCGTCGTCGTCGACGGGCGTGAGGCGGCCCTGGATGACGCCGCCGAGGCACTTCATCGCAACCGCGGTGATGATGCCCTCGGGGGTGCCGCCGATGCCCAGCAGCAGGTCGACGCCGGAGTCGGGGCGGGCGGCGGTGATGCCGCCGGCGATGTCGCCGTCGGCGATGAACTTGATGCGCGCGCCGGTCTGACGGATCTCCTGGACCAGCGCGTCGTGGCGGGGGCGATCGAGCACGCAGACCGTGACGTCCTCGACGTCGAGACCCTTGGCCTTGGCGACGATGCGGATGTTCTCGGCGGCCGGCAGGCGGATGTCGACCTTGTCGGCGGCCTCGGGCCCGGCGATGAGCTTCTCCATGTAGAAGACCGCGGAGGGGTCGTACATCGAGCCGCGCGGCGCGACGGCCATCACCGAGATGGCGTTGGCCAGGCTCTTGGCGGTGAGGGTGGTGCCGTCGATCGGGTCGACGGCGACGTCGCACTCCGGACCGGTGCCGTCGCCGACGCGCTCGCCGTTGTAGAGCATGGGGGCGTCGTCCTTCTCGCCCTCGCCGATCACGACGACGCCGTCCATCGCGACGGTGTTGATCATCGACCGCATCGCGTTGACCGCGACCCCGTCGGCGCCGTTCTTGTCGCCGCGTCCGACCCAGCGGCCGGCGGCCATGGCCCCGGCTTCGGTCACACGGACGAGGTCCAGGGCGAGGTTGCGGTCGGGGGCGGCCTCGGCGGGCTTGAGTCGGTCCACGCGCACATCCTATCGGGCGCGAAGGCTAGGCTGGCCAGCGCGACCGAACGGTTCTTCCCAGCACGACAGGAGCACGATGAGCGGGTACTCGCGGGGCAACCCGGCGATGGGTGACGTGGTGCGCTCGGTGCTCGTGCTCGGTGCCGTGGTGCTGGGCCTGTGGCTGGTCGGCCGGCTGTTCACCGAGACCCCCGACAACCCCACGTCCGAGGTCGACTGGCGCGGTGCCGCGTCGGGCGTGGAGGTGCGCGCCGGGTTCGTTCCCCTCGTGCCCACCGAGCTGCCCGACCGCTGGCGTGCCACGCGCGCCGAGCTGATCGGAGATCGCTGGCAGCTGAACGTGGTGACGGACGAGGACGACTATGTGGGCCTGACGCAGCGGATCGGCGAGGCCGACGACCTGCCGAAGCTCGTGGAGGACCGCGCGGCCGGCAGCAAGGCCGACGGCGAGCAGAAGATCGCCGGCACCACGTGGCAGGTGTTCTCCGGCCCCGACGACGCCGTGACCTTCGGTGCGGTCGTGGGCACGGACCTCGTGGTGGTCACCAGCAGCGCCGAGCGCCCCGTGGTGGAGGACTACGTGGCCTCGTTGGAGCCCTTCACGCCCTGACCCGGCTCCACCCGGGCACGCGCGCCGTCGAGCCAGCGCTGGCAGGCCTCGGCGAGCGCCTCGCCGCGCTCCCACAGCGCCAGCGACTCCTCGAGCGTGGTGCCGCCCGTCTCGAGCCGCTGGACGATCGAGACCAGCTCGTCGCGAGCCTGCTCGTAGGAGAGCTCGGACGGGTCGGTGGGCGTGGGTTCACTCATGCGGGTGCTCCTGCAGGTCGGTGACGCGGACGGTGGCGTGACCGTCGGTGAGGTGGAGGACGAGGTCGTCGCCGACGGCGAGCGACCCGATGGACGTGACGGCGCGGCCCGACGGGTCGAGCGCGACGGCGTAGCCGCGCTGCATCGTGGCCAGGGGCGAGAGCGCGCGGACGCGGGCCAGATGATGGCCGACCTCGTCGTGGGCCCGGGCCAGCCGCGCGCGCATGGCCATACGGGCCCGTTCGCGCTGGGCCGACACCACGTCCTGCTGGGTGTCGACGAAGGCCGAGGGGGAGCGCAGCACGGGTCGGCTGCGCAGGGCAGCGAGGCCGGCCGCCTCGCGATGGATCTGCGCGACGACGGCCTGCCGGGCTCGTTCGCGCACGGCCGCCAGCCCGGCCAGCTCGTCGCCGACGTGCGGGACCACGCGTTTCGCGGCGTCGGTGGGGGTGGAGGCGCGCAGGTCGGC
>JBEVDF010000138.1:0-4141 GCA_040514145.1 Aeromicrobium sp. | reverse complement strand
GCGCCGAGCCCGTTGTTCGGGCTCGCGCCGAGTTCCTCCAGCGCGTCGTGGTGCTCGGTGAAGACCCCGGCGAAGAATGCGCGGACGGCGTGCCCGAAGATGATCGGGTCGGAGACCTTCATCATCGTCGCCTTCAGGTGCAGCGAGAACAGGACGCCCTCGGCCTTGGCCTCAGCGATCTGCTCGGCGAGGAACGCGTCGAGCGCGCGGGCGCGCATCACCGCGCCGTCGACGACCTCGCCCTCGAGGACTCCGATTGAGTCCTTGAGTACGGTCGCCGCGCCGTCGGCGGCGACGTACTCGATTCGGAGCTCGTCGTCGGCGTCCATCGTGACGCTGCGCTCGGTCGAGCGGAAATCGCCGTCGCGCATCGTCGCCACGTGCGAGCGATTGTCCGGCGACCACGCGCCCATCGAGTGCGGGTGCTTCTGGGCGAAGCGCTTCACCGACGCGGGCGCGCGGCGGTCGGAGTTGCCCTCGCGCCGGACCGGGTTGTCGGCGCTGCCCTTGACGGGGTCGTACGCGGCGCGCGCCCGCTTCTCGTCGTCGCCCGCCAGCTCGACGCGCAGGGTGTCGTCGGCCTCGAGGGTCACCGACTTCTCGTTGGCGCGGAAGTCGTCGACACCCATCGTGGCGACGTTCGTCTTGGAGTCGCTGCTCCAGGGGCCCATCGAGTGCGGGTGCTTCTTGGCGTAGTTCTTCACCGACGCGGGCGCGCGGCGGTCGGAGTTGCCCTCGCGCAGGACCGGGTTGACCGCCGAGCCCTTGACCTTGTCGTAGCGGGCGCGGACGTCGCGCTCCTCGTCGGTCTGCGGGTCCTCGGGGTACTCGGGCAGGTCGTAGCCCTGCTCGCGCAGCTCGGCGATGGCCGCCTTGAGCTGAGGCACCGACGCCGAGACGTTGGGCAGCTTGATGATGTTCGCCTCGGGCCGCTTCGCGAGCTCGCCCAGCTCGGCGAGGGCGTCCGCCGCGCGCTGGTCCTCGGGGAGCAGGTCGCTGACGGCCGCGATGATGCGGCCGGCGAGCGAGATGTCCCGGGTCTCGACCTCCACGCCGGCCTTCGAGGCGTACGCCTCGATGATCGGGAGGAAGGAGTAGGTCGCGAGGGCGGGAGCCTCGTCGGTGTGCGTGTAGATGATCGTCGAGTCCGTCACGCCCCCCAAACTACCGGGTCCGCCGGTCACCGGTGTGGTCGCCCAGTCTCGCCCGCCCCGTAACGGAGACCTGATTGTCGAGTTAAACGGTCCAGAATATGAACATTGTCCACAAAGGCGCACGACTGACCTACGTTGGCTGCTCGAGCCCCCCGCAACGAGCGGCGGACCGACCGAGAGGAACTCCCATGGCACATCGCTGGCGCCCCATCGCGGCCGCAGCCCTGCTGCTGACCGCCGCCACCACCCTCGCGGCCTGCGGGTCGGAGGCCGCCGAGGAGGGCGAGCAGATCTCGATCGTCGGCTTCGCCGTGCCGGAGGCCGCGAACAAGAACATCCAGGAGGAGTTCGTCAAGACCGACGCCGGCCAGGGCACCACGTTCAAGACGTCGTACGGCGCGTCGGGTGACCAGAGCCGCGCCGTGGTCGACGGGCTCGACGCCGACTACGTGCACCTCTCGGTGGCCACCGACGTCGACCGCCTGGTCGAGGCCGGCCTGGTCGACGAGGCGTGGGACGACGCCGACAACAAGGGCATCGTCTCGAACTCGATCGTCGTCCTGGGCGTCCGCGACGGGAACCCCAAGAACATCAAGGGCTGGGACGACCTGGTCAAGCCCGGCGTCGAGATCGTCACGGCCAACCCGGCGTCCTCGGGCGCCGCCCGCTGGAACGCGCTCGCCGCGTGGGGCCACGTCACCGAGAACGGCGGCACCGAGGCCGAGGCCACCGAGTTCGTCAACGACCTCTTCGGGAACGTCGTCTCGCTGACCAACAGCGGCCGCGACGCCACGCAGAGCTTCCTCGGCGGCGCCGGCGACGTCCTGCTGGCCTATGAGAACGAGGCCATCCTGGCCGCCCAGAACGGCAACGGCTTCGAGTACGTCATCCCCGACACCACGTTGCTGATCGAGAACCCGGGCGCGATCTTGAAGGACTCCAGCAGCGTCTCGCAGGACTGGCTGGACTTCGTCCTGGGCAAGGAGGGCCAGCGCCAGTTCGCGCTGACCGGCTTCCGCCCCCTCAACCTCGAGAACCCCGGCACGCCCGACCTGGCCGCGGTCGACCTCGAGCCCGGCGACATCAAGGGCGCGCCCGACTCCTCCGACCCCTACCCGGCGGTGAAGAACCTGCTCACCCTGGAGAAGAACTTCGGTGGACCCGGCTGGGGCGAGGTCAAGGACAAGCTGTTCGGCGACGGCAAGGAAGGCAACCCCGTCGGCATCGTGACCGAGGCGATCGCGAAGTCGGGCAAGGCGGCCTCGTGACCTCTGCGGACGTCATCGCGCGCGCGGGCCGGCCGGGAGCTCCCCGGCCGGCCGGCGCGCTGAACCGCGCCTCGGCGATCGGCCTGGGGGTGACCATGACGTGGTTCAGCCTCCTGGTGCTCATCCCCCTGGCCGCCGTCATCGCCACCGCGGCAGGCGGCGGCGTCGGCGCGTTCTGGGACGCGGTGACCAACGAGCAGACCGCCCACGCGATCCGCCTCACCGTCACCTCGGCCCTGGTGGTCACCCTCGTGAACGTGGTCGTGGGCACGGCCGTCGCGTGGGTCCTGGTCCGCGACAGCTTCCCCGGCAAGGCGCTGCTCGAGGTCCTCATCGACATCCCGTTCGCCCTGCCCACGATCGTGGCCGGCCTCGTGCTGCTCTCGCTCTACGGCAACGACGAGAGCCCGCTGGGCATCAACGTGGCCAACACCGAGGCCTCGGTGTTCCTGGCCTTCCTCTTCGTGACCCTGCCGTTCGTCGTGCGCACCGTGCAGCCCGTGCTGGAGGAGATCGACGTGGAGATCGAGGAGGCCGCCGCCTCACTCGGGGCCAGCCGGCTCACCACCTTCACGCGCATCATCGTGCCCACGCTGACGCCCGCGATCGCCGCCGGCGCCACCTTGTCCTTCGCCCGCGGCGTCGGCGAGTACGGCTCGCTCGTGCTGCTCTCGGGCAACCTGCCGTTCGAGTCCGAGGTCGCGTCGGTGCGCATCCTGAGCGCCATCGAGAACGACAACCCGGCGGCAGCGGCGTCGATCGCCACGCTGCTGCTGATCGTCTCGCTCGTGGTGATCCTGCTCCTGGACTTCCTGCAGCGGAGGGTGGCCCGCCGTGGCTGACATCCAGCGCATCCGCCGGCGGAAGGGCCCGATCACGTACGTCGTGCGCTTCGCCGTGATCGCCTACCTGTTCCTGCTCGTGGCGTGGCCCGTCTCGCTCGTCGTGACGAACACGTTCGAGCACGGCTTCGACGCCCTCAACACCGTCTTCGCCGACGCCGACACGGTGGCCGCGCTGCGCCTCACCGCGTTCGCCGCCGTCGTGGCCACGGTGATCAACACGATCTTCGGCGTCTGCGTCTCGCTGCTGCTCGTGCGCAGCGAGTTCCGCGGCAAGCGCCTGCTGGGCTCCTTCATCGACCTGCCGCTGGCCATCTCGCCGATCGTCGTGGGCCTGTCCCTCGTGCTGGTCTACGGCGGCCGCGGCGGCTGGTTCGGCCCCGGCCTGGAGAGCGCCGGCATCCAGATCATCTACGCCACGCCCGGCATCATCATGGCCACCGCGTTCGTCGCGCTGCCGCTGGTGATCCGCGAGGTCGTGCCCGTCCTGGAGGAGATCGGCACCGAGCAGGAGCAAGCCGCCCGCTCCCTCGGCGCCAGCAGCTGGCAGACGTTCTGGCGGGTGACCCTCCCGGGCATCAAGTGGGCCGTCATCTACGGCGTCGTGCTGACCCTGGCCCGCTCGCTCGGCGAGTTCGGCGCGGTCAAGGTCGTCTCGGGCAACATCCTCGGCGAGACGCGCACCGCCACGCTCGCCGTCGAGGAGAAGTACCTCAACTGGGAGCAGGAGACGGCCTACGCGATCGCCTTCCTGCTGGCCAGCGTCTCCGTCCTGTGCATCATCGTCGTGTCCCTCCTGCGCTCGCGCACCGAGCGGCACTGAAGCGAAAGGCCGCCATGAGCATCGAGATCTCGCAGGTGAACAAGAACTTCGGCG
>JBEVDF010000045.1:0-2744 GCA_040514145.1 Aeromicrobium sp. | reverse complement strand
TTCGGCGATCTCGTCGAGGCCCTCGGGCACTTCGCGAGCGGCACGCGCACCTACATGGCGGTGGCCGCGATCTTCGGCCTGATCGTGGCCGTGATCGACGGCGCCGCGCTCTACGCCATCGGGGTGCCCGGAGCGTTCGTGTGGGCCGTCCTGGCGTTCGTCACGAACTTCATCCCGAACATCGGCTTCGTGATCGGCCTGGTCCCGCCCGCCGTCATCGCCCTGCTGGAGGACGGACCGGGCCTGATGCTCGCGGTGATCGCCATCTACTGCGTCGTGAACTTCGTGATCCAGTCGATCATCCAACCGAGGGTGGTGGGGGAGAGCGTGGGCCTGTCCCCGACGCTGACGTTCCTCTCCCTCGTCTTCTGGGCGTGGCTCCTCGGGCCGATCGGCGCGCTGCTGGCGGTCCCGCTCAGCCTGCTGCTCAAGGCCCTGCTCGTCGAGGCCGATCACCGCCTGGCGTGGGCGCTGCCGCTGATCTCGGGCCGGCCCGAGTCCTCGGGCTGACGGCGGCCATGAGCCACGACGTGGACGCGGAGGGTTCGCCGCTCACCGGCGTGCTGGAGCGCCGCGTCGACGCGGTCGTCGAGCGCCTGCCCGCGTGGGCCAAGGGACCGGTGGAGTGGTTCCTCTCGCTGTGGATCGGGCGCACCCTCCTGCGGGTGGCCGGAGCGTGCGTGCGGGTGGAGATCTTCGACCGGTCGATGACGATCGCCGCCCAGTTCTTCACCTCGATCCTGCCGCTGCTCATCGTGGCCGTGACCTTCCTGGGAGCCGGCTCGGACCAGATCGCGGAGGTCATCGGGGCCACAGGCTCCTCCGAGGAGCTGATCGACCAAGCGGTGCGGGGGTCGAGCACCGCGGCCTTCGGTGTGGCCGGCGCGCTGCTCGTCCTGGTCTCGGCCACCAGCCTGTCCCGCGCGCTCACCCGGGCGTTCGCGGTGGTGTGGCAGGTCGACCGGCCGCACATGAGCCTGCGGTCGGCGTGGCGCTGGTTCGCGGTCGTGCTCGTCCTCGTCATGGCCGTGGTCGTCGTGCAGAACCTGACCCAGCGCACGGGCGTGCTGCCGCCGCGGTTCCTGTGGCCGGCCGCCCTCTCGCTGGCCACGGACGTGGCCGTCGCGACCTTCGTCCCTTGGGTGCTGCTCGCGGGCCGAGTCGTCGCCCGGTGGATGGTCCCCGGCGCCGTGGCCTTCGGCATCGTGATGATGGTGATCCGACCCGCGGCCGAGGTGTGGCTGCCGTGGGCCCTGGACGTCAGCGCCGAGCGCTACGGGCCCATCGGGATGGCCTTCACCTACCTGGCGTGGCTCTACGTCGTGGCCTTCGCATTCCTCGGGACCGCGGTGGTCGGGCAGGTCGTCGTGAGCGACCGGGGCCGCGCCGGCGCCTGGCTGCGCGGCGACACGGTCTCACCCAGGAAGCATGATGCCTCACGGCGCGGACACCGCGAGAATCGCCGGAGCGGAAGGAAGCTCCCATGACCCAGGACACCGTGCAGGAACCCGCTCAGCCCATCACCGGACCGGGAACGGGCGACGGTCCCTCGCGCGGCCGCGGGGTGGCCGCCGTGCTGTGCCTCGTGATCGCCGCCGTGCTCACCACGCCCGCCGCGATCGCCTACTGGGGCCAGCGCACCCTCAACGACGCCGAGCGCTACGTCGAGACCGTCGGCCCGCTCGTCGAGTCGCCCGAAGTACAGGAGGTGCTGGCGACGCGCGTGACGACCGCCATCACCGAGCAGGTCGACATCGAGAGCCTGCTCGAGCAGGCGTTCGCCGGCCTGGCCGACGAGGCACCACGGCTGGAGCTGCTCGCGGCTCCGCTGTCCGCGGCGATCAACGGCGCCATCGAGCGTCAGGTGCGCGCCTTCCTGGCCTCCGATGCGTTCGCGGACATCTGGACCCGGCTGAACATCCGGGCGCAGCAGGCGTTCCAGCGGATCCTCGAGGGTGAGGACGGGGGAGCGCTCTCGCTGCAGGGCGACGACGTCGTCCTCGACGTGTCCGAAGTGGTCGACGAGGTCAAGGCCCGACTCGTCGACCGCGGGATGACGTTCGTCGAGAACGCGCCGATCCCCGAGAGCGACCGGCAGATCGTCTTGATGGAGGCACCCCGCGTGCACCAGCTGCGCACGATCTACGCGTTCACCGACCCGGTGGCGCGCTGGGCGCTGCCCGTGGTCGGTGCGCTCTACCTCGGTGCCATCGTCCTCGCCCGGCGCAAGCCGCGCATGACCGTCGCCGTCGGCATCGCCATCGCGGTGAACGCCTTCCTGCTGGCCATCGCGCTCGGGATCGGTCGCCAGCTGTTCGCCGACGCTCTCGCGGAGACCTCCTTCGGACCGGCCAGCACGGCGTTCTACGAGACCCTGCTGGCCTACCTCGAACAAGGTCGCCAGGTCGTCCTGTGGCTCGGCCTGACCCTCGTGGTCGCCGGCTGGTTCACCGGGACGACGCGTTCGGGGACCGCCGTGCGTACGGCGATCGGCGGCGGCCTCGAGCACGCCGGAGCCTCGGTGCTGGGCGACCGGCTCGGGCTGGGCTGGCACTGGGTGTCCGACAACGTCACGTGGCTGCGGTTCGTGGCGGTCGCCCTGGCGGCCGTCGTGCTGGCGTGGGGGAACGAGATCTCGCCGGAGCGGTGGTGGTGGTCCCTGGCGCTGGCCCTCGTCCTGCTGGCGGTGCTTCAGGTCCTGTCCGGCGCCGGACGGTCGGTCAGCCGGGATCCGTCCGCTCGTC
>JBEVDF010000017.1:0-5504 GCA_040514145.1 Aeromicrobium sp. | reverse complement strand
AGGAGACGGACATGGCACGCATCGTGGTGGCCGACGACGACATCGACATCCGGGAGCTCGTGGAGTTCAAGCTCTCCACGCTCGGGCACGAGATCGTCGCGGTGTCCGACGGCCAGGCGGCGGTCGACGCCTGCCAGGCCGACCGGCCCGACCTGGCCGTGCTCGACGTGATGATGCCCGGCCTGTCCGGTCTCGACGCGGTGCGCCTCATCCGCGCCGACGAGACGCTCGCCGACCTGCCCGTCATCCTCCTGACCGCGCGGGCCCAGGAGTCCGACGTCGAGACCGGATTCGGGTCCGGTGCCGACGACTACATCACCAAGCCGTTCAGCCCGCGCGAGCTCGCCACCCGCGTGGAGGCGCTGCTCTCCCGCACCCGCTGACCCGGCCGAGCGGCGTGCCGGCGGCGGCGGGAATGCCCCGATTGGGCGGCGCGTTGTCACGGGTGGCACACTTGTGTGCTGGCTCCGGTTCACGTCCACGCAGCCGCGTGTGGTCGACCCGGCGGCATCGTTTCGAGAGGAATCCCATGAAGAAGGACATCCACCCGGCGTACGTCGACACCCAGGTCACCTGCACCTGTGGCGCGTCGTTCACCACCCGCAGCACCGCGACCTCCGGCTCGCTCAAGGCCGACGTCTGCTCGCAGTGCCACCCGTTCTACACCGGCAAGCAGAAGATCCTCGACACCGGCGGCCGCGTCGCCCGCTTCGAGGCCCGCTACGCCAAGAAGGCTGCTCCGGCCGAGAAGGCCGAGAGCAAGTAGCCCTCCTCCAGCGCCGGCCTCCCGCACCGCGGGAGGTCGGCGCTGTGCATTTGCCCGCACCCGCCCGTACGCCGTGACCCCAGGAGCCCAGTGATGTTCGAGGCCGTCGAGGGACTCGTCGCCGAGCACGCCGAGCTCGAGGAGCAGCTCGCGGCTCCGGAGACGCACGCCGACCAGCGGCTGGCCAAGCGCCTCAACCAGCGCTACGCCGAGCTCAGCGCGGTGGTGGCCACCTGGCGCGACTGGCTCCAGCTCGCCGAGGACATCGAGGCGGCCCGCGAGCTCGCCTCGGAGGACCCCGCCTTCGCCGACGAGGCCGTCGTGCTCGAGGCGCGTCGCGAGAAGGCCGAGGAGCGGCTGCGCCACCTCCTGGTGCCGCGCGACCCCACCGACGCCAAGGACGCGCTGCTCGAGGTCAAGTCGGGGGAGGGCGGTGAGGAGTCCGCGCTCTTCGCCGGCGACCTCCTGCGGATGTACTCCCGGTTCGCCGAGGCCCACGGCTGGCGGACCGAGGTCCTCGACGCCACCGAGTCCGACCTCGGCGGCTACAAGTCGGTCACCGTGGCGGTCAAGGCCAAGGGCACCCCGGAGCCCGGCCGGGCGCCGTACGCCCTGCTCAAGTTCGAGGGTGGCGTGCACCGCGTGCAGCGGGTGCCAGTGACCGAGTCGCAGGGGCGCGTGCACACCAGCGCCGCCGGGGTGCTGGTCATGCCGGAGGCCGAGGACGTCGACGTCGAGATCCACGACAGCGACCTGCGGATCGACGTCTACCGCTCGTCGGGCCCGGGTGGGCAGAGCGTGAACACGACCGACTCCGCGGTCCGCATCACGCACGTCCCGACCGGGATCGTCGCGAGCTGCCAGAACGAGAAGAGCCAGCTGCAGAACAAGGAGCAGGCGATGCGCATCCTGCGCTCCCGCCTCCTGGACGCCGCCCAGGCCGCCGCGGACGCCGAGGCGTCGGACGTCCGCAAGTCGCAGATCCGCACGGTCGACCGCTCGGAGCGCATCCGCACCTACAACTTCCCCGAGAACCGGCTCTCGGACCACCGCACGGGCTTCAAGGCCTACAACCTCGACCAGGTCATGGACGGCGCCCTCGACGACGTCATCAAGTCGCTCGTCGACGCCGAGCTCGCCGAGCGCCTGTCCGCGGTCGAGTCCGGCCAGTGAGCACCCGGTCGTGAGCGCGGTACGTTCGCAGGCCGAGCGCCTGCTGGAGCAGGCGACGGCCGATCTCGAGGCCGGGGGAGTGTCGTCACCCCGTCACGACGCCGAGATGCTGCTGAGCCACGTCACGGGCGTGCCTCGCATGATGCTGCTCGGCTCGGCCCGCCTCGACGGCAAGCAGAAGGAGACGTTCGAGGCCATGGTGGCCGCCCGCGCCCGACGCGTGCCGCTGCAGCACCTGACGGGGTCGACCGGCTTCCGCTACGTCGACCTCGAGGTCGGCCCCGGCGTGTTCGTCCCCCGGCCCGAGACCGAGGTCCTCGCTGGCTGGGCGATCGACCACGCCAGGGCGCTCGACGCCCCGGTCGTCGTCGAGCTGTGCGCCGGCGCCGGCGCGATCTCGCTGTCGGTCGTGCACGAGGTGCCGGGGGCGACGGTGCACGCCGTCGAGCTCGACGAGCCCGCCTTCGAGTGGGCGCAGCGCAATCTCGCCGGCACCGGGGTCGACCTGCGACTCGGGGACATGGCCGACGCGTTCGGCGATCTCGACGGCACGGTCGACGTCGTCGTGGCCAACCCGCCCTACATCCCGCTCGACGCGTGGGAGAGCGTCGCCCCCGAGGCGCGCGACCACGACCCGGCGCTTGCGCTGTGGTCCGGCGACGACGGCCTGGACGCGATGCGGGTCGTCGAGGACGTCGCGTGGCGGCTGCTCAAGCCCGGCGGTGTCGTGGGCGCCGAGCACGCCGACGTCCAGGGCGAGTCCGCCCCGGCGGTCTTCGGCGCGCGCTGGAGCGCCGTGCGCGACAACACGGACCTGGCCGACCGGCCACGGTTCGTCACCGCCACCAAGCCCCGCCGATAGGCTTCGACGCATCATGGGCCTCGACGAGCTGGGACTGATCGGTGCTGCCATCGCCGTCGGACTCGGAGCGGCTCTCCTCCCGGTCTTCATCAACGCCGAGGTCTACGTCGTCGCGATGGGCGCGACGGTCAACAGCCGCCCGTTCCTCGCCCTGCTGATCCTGATCCACGTCATCGCGACGACGATCGGCAAGGCGTTCGTCTTCCAGCTCGCCCGGCGCGGCACCAACAAGATCCGGATGATCGAGCCCCGGCCACCCCGCAACGCCCTGACGGCGCAGAGCCGCCGGATCGGCCGCCGACTGTCCCGGACCTGGTTCTTCCGGTGGGTCAAGCGGGTCAACGACTGGCTGCTGGGCCTCCTGGACCGGCCCTACTCGGGCGGCCTGACGGCGTTCATGTCGTCCCTCATCGGCATCCCCCCGCTCGCGATCGTGACGATCCTCGCCGGCGCCTCGAGGCAGCCGCAGTGGGTCTTCCTGACCTCGGTGTTCACGGGGCGACTGATCCAGTTCCTCGCAATCGCGTTCCTCCTCCACCAGGTCAGCTGGTTCTGATCGTGCGCCATAGGATGACCGGGTGAAGTTCGACTGCAGCGTGGACGACGAGCTCGACCGGGGACTCCTCGCCGCCCAGGCGGCGCTCGAGGAGGGCAAGCTGGTCGTCCTCCCCACCGACACCGTCTACGGGCTGGCCGCCGACGCGTTCTCCCCGGCCGCGGTGCGCAACCTGCTGGCCGCCAAGGGGCGCGGGCGCGACATGCCCCCACCGGTCCTCGTCGGCGCTCCCACGACGCTGGACGCCCTCGCGGTCGACATCCCGTCCTGGCTGCGGTCCACCGTCGAGGCGCTGTGGCCCGGCCCGCTCACCGTGATCTGCCACCAGCAGCCGTCCCTGACGTGGGACCTCGGCGACACCCACAACACCGTCGCCGTCCGGATGCCCGCGGACCGTCGTGCCCTGGCCCTGCTCAAGCAGACCGGCCCGCTGGCGGTGAGCAGCGCCAACACGACCGGCCAGCCCGCCGCGCAGACCGTCGAGGAGGCCGAGGACATGCTCGGCGGCCGGGTCGCGGTCTATCTCGACGGGGGACCGACGTCGTCGGGCGTGCCGTCCACGATCCTCGACGCGACCGGCTCGACCCCGCGGATCCTGCGCCAGGGCGCCGTCCCGCTCGAGGCCCTCCACGCGTTCAACAACACGATCGAGCCCGCCGAGGGCGACGCCTAGTGCGCGAATACCTGGTCGTCTTCGGCATCGCGCTGGGCGTGACATACCTGCTCGCCTCGATCGCCCGCCACCTCGCCTACCGGTTCGGCGCCGTGGCCCGGGTCCGCGACCGCGACGTGCACGCGATCCCGACGCCGTACTTCGGCGGCCCCGCGATGCTCGGCGGCCTCATCGCCGCCTACCTCGTCGCGACGAACCTGCCCTTTCTCTCGCTCGCCGACGACGGTGTGTTCAAGGACGCCCGCGCGGTGGTGCTCGGGGGAGCGGTGATCTGCATCGTCGGGATCATCGACGACCTCTACGAGCTCGACGCCCTCAGCAAGTTCGCGGGGCAGGTCCTCGCCGGGATCATCGTCGTGGCGCAGGGCGTGCAGTTCGTCTACCTGCCGCTCTACGGCAACTTCATCGGCCTCGACCAGGCCCAGGCCATGATCTTCACGGTCGTGCTGATCGTCGGCACCGCCAACGCGGTCAACTTCGTCGACGGCCTCGACGGGCTCGCCGCCGGCATGGTCGCGATCGGCGCGATCGCCTTCTTCGCGTACGCGTTCGTGCTCGCGGTCGAGAACGGCGAGACCCGGGCGATCGCGGCGGCGCTCCTGACCGCGTCGCTGGCCGGGGCGTGCATCGGGATCCTGCCGCACAACTTCTTCCCGGCGCGCATGTTCATCGGTGACTCCGGGTCGATGTTGATCGGCTTCGTGCTCGCCTGCTCGTCGATCAGCCTGACGGGCCAGTTCCCGGCCACCGCGATCTCGGAGGGCATCGGTGGCGCCGAGCGCAGCTTCCTGCCCACCCTGCTGCCGCTGATCCTGCCGTTCACGATCCTCATGGTGCCGTTCGTCGACCTGGCCCTGGCCGTGGTCCGGCGGACCCGCGCGGGCCGCTCGCCGTTCAGCCCCGACAAGATGCACATCCACCACCGTCTGCTCGAGATCGGCCACTCGCACCGGCGCGCGGTGCTGCTGATGTATGCCTTCGCGGGCCTGGTCGCCTTCGGCAGCGTCGTCATCAGCCTGTTCAGCGGGTGGCAGTCGATCGCCGGGTTCGGCGCCCTGGCCGTCCTGACGGTCGCCGCCGTGTTCCTGCTGCCCAAGCTCGAGGCGAAGGTGTGGTCATGAGTCGATCACGAGACGGCCGGTGGGCCGGCGCACGACGCGTGCTGCTGCCCGTCGTGGGCGTCACGGTGGTCGCCGCCGTGGCGTTCGGTCTGGCGCAGGGCCCCGACGGCGTCTACGGCGCGCTGCTCGGGGGAGCCGTGGTCATCCTGTTCCTGGGCTCCACGCCGGTCATCCTGACACCCCTGGTCCGGCGCAGCGCCGCGCTGTCGCTCCCGGTCGCGCTGACGTTCCTCGGGGTGAAGTCCGTGGCGGCGCTGATCGTGCTCGCGCTGCTGTTCGACATCGGCGGTCTGGCCGACCGGATCGACTTCTTCGCCTTCGGGATCACCGCCATCGTAGCGTCGCTGTCATGG
>JBEVDF010000301.1:0-8899 GCA_040514145.1 Aeromicrobium sp. | reverse complement strand
CTGGGGTGTCCCGCGTGGCCGCGGATGATGGGATGGGGGAGTGACGATCCACTCCGAGCACCCGTTCGTGCCCGCCGACCGCGACAAGGACGCCTTCCGGCGACTCCGGGGCCGCCTCCCGGCGCCGGTCACGATCGTGGCGTCGGGCGCCGGCCGCGAGCGTGCCGGGCTCACGGTGTCCTCGATCCTGCTGGTCGACGGCGAGCCGTCCCGGATCGAGGTCCTCGTCGATCCCGACTCCGATCTGGGGGAGTCGCTCGCGGTGGGTGCGCGCGCCGCGGCCAGCGTGCTGCAGCACGGCGACGACTACCTCGCCGAGGTCTTCGCCGGTCTGGCGCCAGCACCCGGAGGCATGTTCACCGTCGGTCGCTGGACCGACTCCGCGTGGGGCCCCCGGCTGGAGAATCGCTCGTGGTGCGGCTTCACCGTGGACGAGGTGACCGAGCTCGGCTGGTCCCTCCGGGTGACGGGAACCGTCCACGAGGTCGCCGTCGAGGCCGCCACGGGCACGGCCCACGCCCGCGGCCGCTTCCACGACCTCGGCTGATCGGCTGGTCGCGAGGCCGCGCTGGTCGGGCGTCGTTACGATGGGGCAATGGCGTCAGTGCTCAGTTCCGTGTCCGGTCCCGCCGACCTGCGACGCCTGGACGACGAGGCGCTGACGCGGCTCGCTGCCGAGGTACGTGAGTTGCTGATCGAGTCCGTGGCCGCCAACGGCGGTCATCTCGGCCCCAACCTCGGCGTCGTCGAGCTGACGATCGCGCTGCACCGCGTCTTCGACTCCCCGAACGACAAGATCGTCTGGGACACGGGCCACCAGGCCTACGTGCACAAGATGCTCACCGGCCGTGCCGACCAGTTCGGTGACCTGCGCAAGGAGGGCGGCCTCTCGGGTTACCCGAGCCACTCCGAATCGCCGCACGACTGGGTCGAGAACTCCCACGCATCCACCTCGCTGTCCTACGCCGACGGCCTCGCGCGTGCCAACGCCGTTCAGGGCAAGGACGATCACGTCGTCGCCGTGATCGGCGACGGCGCGCTCACCGGTGGCATGGCGTGGGAGGCGATCAACAACATCTGCGCCGACAACTGCCGGCGCGTGGTGATCGTGGTCAACGACAACGGCCGCTCGTACACGCCCACCGTCGGCGGCCTGGCGAACCGCCTGACCCAGATCCGCACCAACCCGCGCTACGAGCCCGCCCTGAGCGCGATCCGCGACCGCATGACCACGGGCCCCAGGATCGCCAGCCTCGCCTACGAAGCGCTCCACGCGATCAAGAAGGGCTTCAAGGACGCGCTCGCGCCGCAGGGCATGTTCGAGGACCTCGGCATCAAGTACCTCGGTCCGGTCGACGGGCACGACCGCCACGCGATGGAGCAGGCGCTCACCGCCGCCCGCAACTTCGGCGGCCCCGTGCTCGTCCACGCGATCACCACCAAGGGCCACGGCTACGACATCGCCGTGGCCAACGAGAACGACCAGATGCACCAGGCCCACCCGTTCGACCGCATGACCGGCGAGGCCATCAGCATCGCTCCCGCGGGTTGGACGTCGGTCTTCCGTGACGAGATCGTGCGCATCGCCGACGACCGCCCCGACGTCGTGGGCATCACCGCGGCCATGCTGTACCCCACGGGGCTGGACGCGTTCGCCGACAAGTTCCCCGACCGCGTCCTCGACGTCGGCATCGCCGAGCAGCATGCCGTCACCAGCGCCGCCGGCATGGCCATGGGCGGCCTGCACCCGGTCGTGGCCGTGTACGCGACGTTCCTCAACCGGGCGTTCGACCAGGTCCTCATGGACGTGGCCCTGCACCGACAGGGCGTCACCTTCGTGCTCGACCGGGCCGGTGTCACGGGCGACGACGGTGCCAGCCACAACGGCATGTGGGACCTGTCCCTGCTTCAGCTCGTGCCCGGCCTGCACCTGGCCGCCCCGCGCGACGGCAGCCGCCTGCGTGAGCTGCTGCGCGAGGCCGTGGCGATCGACGACGCGCCCAGCGTGGTGCGGTTCGCCAAGGGCCCCGTGGCACCCGACCTGGAAGCTGTCGACCGCCTCGGCACCATCGACGTGCTCCACCGCTCCGACGACGCGCAGGTGCTCGTCGTCGGCGTGGGCACGATGGCCGCCATGGCCGTCGACGTGGCCCAGCGCCTCGAGCAGGAGGGCGTGGCCGCCACGGCCGTCGACCCCCGCTGGATCAAGCCGCTGGACCCGGCCCTGCTCGACCTGGCGGCGCAGCACCGCCTCGTCGTCACGATCGAGGACAACGGCCGCCAGGGTGGTGTGGGCTCCACGATCCTGCACGCCGTCAGCGACCGCGGCCTCTCGGTGCCCGTGCGGATCCACGCCGTCGAGCAGGAGTTCCTCGACCACGCGAAGCGCGACGTGATCCTGAAGCGCCTCGGCCTGACCGCCGAGTCGATCACGCACGATGCCCTGGCCCGGATCGGGGAATGTCCCGAGGGTGACCAGCGTTGACTCCAAAGTGGCTTTCACGACGACGTTCCGATGAGTACGACCGCGACCCGATCCCGCTGATCGTCGCCCTCGACGGCTTTCTCAGCGCAGGCTCCTCCTCGATCCTCGCGGCAGAGCAGTTGCGCACCGACGACGCCGAGGTCGTGCACGAGTTCGACCTGGACTCGATGTACGACTACCGTGCGCGGCGCCCCCCGATCACCTTCCGCCGGGACCACTATGTCGACTACGTCGAGCCGGTCCTGCAGATCACGCGCCACCAGGACCGCGTGGGCACGCCGTACCTGCTGCTCGCCGGCCCCGAGCCCGACTTCGGGTGGGAGGCCTTCGCGGCCGAGACGATCGACGTCATCACCGAGCTGGGGGTCCCGCTCACGGTGGGCCTCGGCGGGGTGCCGATGGGTGTGCCCCACACGCGGCCGCCGCTGCTGACGATGCACGGCACGCGGCCCGAGCTGGTCGACCGGAAGAACTTCTGGAACGCCGAGGTCGCGGTGCCGTCGTCCGCGCAGTCGCTGCTGGAGTACCGCATGCGCGAGCACCGGCTCGACGCGATCGGCTACGTGGTGCACGTGCCGCACTACCTCACGCAGATCGAGTACCCGACCGCCGCGATCGCGCTGCTGGAGGCCGTGGGCCTGCGCCTGGGCCTCGAGCTCGACCTCGAGGACCTGCGAGCGCGCCAGCCCGAGTCGATCACCGAGATCGAGCAGCAGATCGCCGATCAGGGCGGCGAGCAGGTGCTGGCCGGTCTGGAGGAGCAGTACGACATCTTCAGCCGTGGCGCGGCCGAGTCGCTGCTCGCGGACGACGCCAGCCTCCCCACGGGCGACGAGCTCGCGAGTCAGCTGGAGCAGTTCCTGGCGCGTCAGCGCAAGGACGACCGGGGCTAGCCTGGCGCGTCAGCGCAAGGACGACCGGGGCTAGCGGGGCGCGTCAGCGCTCGGACGACCAGACTGACCGCGGGTGGGACCACCTGTGACCACGGTTACGGCTGACGACGCTGGTCTTCGCCCAGGTTGGGCAGTCGAACTTCGATAGAATCGCGACCGTGCCTGCCTCCACGAACGAACTCGTCGACCTGCTGCAGATCGAACAGCTGGAGGTCAATCTCTTCCGTGGCGGCCAGCCCAAGAAGTCGAGCCTGCAGCGCGTCTTCGGCGGCCAGGTGGCCGGTCAGGCCGTGAGCGCCGCCCAGCACACCGTCACCGACGGCAAGCAGCTGCACTCGTTGCACGCGTACTTCATCCTCGGTGGCGACCCGAGCATCCCGATCATCTACGACGTGGAGAGCGTGCGCGACGGCCGGTCCTTCGCCACCCGCCGGGTGTCGGCGCGCCAGCACGGGGAGGTCATCTTCTACATGACCGCCTCGTTCCAGCGCGAGGAGGAGGGCTGGGACCACCAGGACGTCCTGCCGCCCACGCCGGGCCCCGAGGAAGCCACGTCGATGCTCGACCTCGTGAAGTACATCAGCCCCGACGGCGCCGAGCAGTGGAAGCAGGAGTGGGGCGGCTTCGACATGCGCTACGTCGGCGACCCGCGCCCGGAGGACGACCCCACCCGTCCGTACGTCCCCGTCGTGCAGCGGATGTGGTTCCGCGCCAGCGACGCGCTCCCGGACGACCCCGAGCTGCACCGTGCGGCGTTCACGTACTACAGCGACTTCAGCCTGCTGGGCGCGGCGCTGGTGCCGCACGGCCTGGTCATCAGCTCGCCGAAGGTGCAGCCCGCCTCGCTCGACCACGTGGTGTGGTTCCACCGGCCGTTCCGGGTGGACGAGTGGCTGCTGTACGACCAGACGTCGCCGTCGGCCTCCGGCGCCCGCGGCCTCAGCACCGCCCGCGTCTTCACGCAGGACGGCACGCTCGTCGCCACGGTCGCGCAGGAGGGCCTCATCCGCCCGGCCAAGCCCCGCGAGAAGCGCTGAGACACGCGAACGGGCCCGCCACACGTCACGTGTGGCGGGCCCGTTCGTCGTGTCAGGCAGGCGTGATGCGACCGACCAGGTGCGGGACGGCCGAGCGGGCGTCGCGGACGCCGAAGGTCGTCACCTCGCCCTCGGCCTCGGTGCCGAACACCACGGTCGCCGGCAGCAGCACCGGCTTCTTGAACTCGACGTCCACCGTGTAGGCGTCGGGCAGGCGGTTCTGCAGGGCGGCGAGGCTGTGCGCCTTCGTCCACATGCCGTGCGCGATCTGGCGCGGGAAGCCGAAGGCCTTGGCCGTCCACGGGTAGAGGTGGATCGGGTTCCGGTCCCCGGACACGGCGCCGTAGCGGCGTCCGAGGTCGCCGCCGAGCTTCCAGTGGACGACGCCCTCGGGCGCCTCCACGCCCGCCAGCGGCGGCACCGCGGGCTCGTCGCCGCCCTTGCGGCTGCGGAAGAGCACCGTCATGGTCTCGTCCCACACCAGCTCGCCGCCCACGTGGGCCTGGCTGACCAGCGAGATCAGCCGCCCCTTCGGGTGGGGGTCGTCCGCGGCCGCCCGCAGGGAGAGGTCGTAGATCTCCTCGCGGCCGATCGGGCGGTGCTGGGTGATGCGGTTGCGCAGGTGCACCGCGCCCATGGGCGGGAACGGAAAGGCCGTGTCCGTCATGAGGCTCAGGTGCAGCGTGTGCGCCGCGATGTGGGGATAGGTGGCCGGGAGCGTCTCGGCGCGGGCGAAGCCGCACACCTCGTTGTAGCGGTCGAGGTGGGCGAGATCGGTGGTGACCCGGGTGCGCCGCAAGGTGACGTCGGGCAGGCCGCCCTTCTGGTGCTTGATGCCCGGCAGGCCGCCGACGACCGGGATCGCCGGCAGCGCCGCCTTCAGCATCAGCGGCAGGCCCGCGGGGGCCTTGTCGTAGGTGCGTGTGGTCATGTCAGGCCCCGAGGAATCCCTGGCCGCAGACGCGCACGACGTTGCCCGAGATGGCCGACGATCCGGGGTGGCAGTACCAGGCGATCGCCTCGGCGACGTCGACCGGCTGGCCGCCCTGCGAGAGCGAGCTGAGGCGGCGCCCGGCCTCGCGGATGCCCAGCGGCATCGTCTTGACCATGTCGGTCTCGATGAAGCCCGGGGCGATCGCGTTGACCGTGATGCCGTCGCCGGCCACCCGCGGGGCCAGTGCCTGGACGAAGCCGATGACGCCGGCCTTGGCCGTGCCGTAGTTCGTCTGGCCGTTGTTGCCCGCGATGCCGGCGATCGACGAGATGCCGATGACACGGCCGCCGGGGCGGATGAGCTTCTGCTCGAGCAGGTGCGCGGTGATGCGCTCCGGCGCGCCGACGCTGATGTCGACGACCTTGGCCCAGTTCTCGGCCTTCATGTTCTTCAGGCGCTTGTCGCGCGTGATGCCAGCGTTGTGGACCACGAAGTCGACGCCGTCGCCGAGGCCGGCCGCGATCGTCTCGGGGGCGTCATCGGCGGTGATGTCGCAGACGATCGAGGTGCCGCCCAGCTCCGCCATCAGCGCGTCGAGGTCGGCCTGCAGCGGCGGGACGTCGAGGCCGATGATCGTGGCGCCGTCGCGGTGCAGCGTGCGGGCCATCGCCGCGCCGAGGCCGCGGGAGGCACCCGTGACGAGCGCGACCTTGCCGGCGAGCGGCTGGGCGGGATCGGCCGTGGCGTCGGCCTCCACCAGGTCGGTGGTGCCGAGGCGGACGACCTGGCCGTCGACGAAGGCGGACTTGGGCGAGAGCAGGAACTGCAGGGTCGAGCCCACGGCGTCCTTGGACTCGGGGGAGACGTACACGAGGTTGGCGGTGCTGCCGTTCGCGCCGATCTCCTTGCCGAGCGAGCGGACGAAGCCCTCGAGGCCGCGCTGGGCGATGGCGGCGCCGACGGACTCGGCACGCTCGGGCAGCAGGCCGATCACGACGATCTTGGCGCTGCTGGCGAGGCTGCGCAGGACGGGCGTGAAGAACTCCTGGATGGCCACGGTGCCGGCGGCCGAGTCGATGCCCGAGGCGTCGAGCACGAGGCCCTTGTAGCGGCGACCCTCGGCGCGGACGGTGGTGGTGTCGATGCCGGCGCCCTTCAGCAGCCCGGGCAGCGAGTCCACGACGAGACCCTGGCCGCCGATCAGGACGGGACCGTCGACCAGCGCACCGCCTCGGTAGCGCTCCAGCTCCGGAGGGTTGGGCAGGCCCAGGTTCTTGACCAGGAACTGACCGATCGGGTTCTGGATCATCGACTTGTAACGGTCGCTCATCGCAGGATGTGTCCTATCTCTCGGATCTCTCGGATACCATCGGTATCTGAACGCGTTAAGGTGACTCTAGCCTGCACGGCAGCGCCACGGCAAAGGAAAGCGACGTAGGTCGCAGACGAAAGGTTCCTCATGGCTGACAAGCCCTCCACGAAGGCCACCAAGGCCACCAAGGCCGCATCGGCGGACGCCGCCACCATCCGTCGCGTCGCCGTCATCGGCGGCAACCGCATCCCGTTCGCGCGTTCGAACTCGGTCTACTCCGGCGTCTCGAACCAGGAGATGCTCACGGCCGCGCTCGACGGTCTCGTCGACCGCTTCGGCCTCGAGGGCGAGCGAGCCGGTGAGGTCGTGGCCGGTGCCGTGCTCAAGCACGCCCGCGACTTCAACCTCACCCGCGAGGTCGTGCTGGGCTCCAAGCTCTCGCCCGCGACCCCCGCCACCGACATCCAGCAGGCCTGCGGCACCGGTCTGCAGGCGGCGTTCCAGGTGGCCAACAAGATCGCGCTCGGCAAGATCGAGTTCGGCATCGCCGGCGGCACCGACACCACGTCCGACGCGCCGCTGGCCGTCAACGACAAGCTGCGCAAGATCCTGCTGCAGGCCAACCAGGCGAACGCCAAGGGCGACAAGAAGGCCCTGGTCAAGCTGCTGACCAAGATCCGCCCGAGCTACCTGGCCCCCGACCAGCCCCGCAACGCCGAGCCCCGCACCGGCCTGTCGATGGGCGACCACCAGGCCATCACCACGCACGAGTGGGGCATCACCCGCGAGGCCCAGGACGAGCTGGCCGCCCGCTCGCACCAGAACCTCGCCGCCGCGTGGGACGCGGGCTGGCAGGACGACCTGGTCACGCCGTTCAACGGCGTGGAGCGCGACAACCACCTGCGCCCCGACTCCACGGTCGAGAAGCTCGCCAAGCTCAAGCCGGTCTTCGGCAAGCAGCTGGGCGACGCGGCCACGATGACCGCCGGCAACTCCACGCCGCTGTCCGACGGTGCCTCGGTGGCGCTGCTGGCCTCGGAGGAGGAGGCCGCGCGTCGTGGCTGGGACGTCAAGGCGTTCCTCGTCGACTACGAGACCGCCGCGGTCGACTACGTCAACGGCGGCGAGGGCCTGCTGATGGCGCCGGCGTACGCGGTGCCGCGCATGCTCGAGCGCAACGGCCTGACCCTGCAGGACTTCGACTTCTACGAGATCCACGAGGCGTTCGCCGGCCAGGTGCTGTCCACGCTCGCGGCGTGGGAGGACGAGGACTTCTGCAAGCAGCGTCTCGGCCTCGACAGCCCGCTGGGCTCGATCGACCGCAGCAAGCTCAACGTGAAGGGCTCGTCGCTCGCCGCGGCGCACCCGTTCGCGGCCACGGGCGGGCGCATCATCGCCAACCTCGCGAAGCTGCTGGAGGAGAAGGGCTCGGGCCGCGGCCTGATCTCGATCTGCGCCGCCGGCGGTCAGGGCGTCGTGGCGATCCTCGAGCGCTGACCCACGAACGACAGCGGGGCCGGTGGCATCAGCCACCGGCCCCGCTGCGTGTTCGTGTCGGGGGAGGAGGGTCAGTCCGGAGGCTTGACGACCGCGCGCACGGCGCGCTTCGCCAGGTCGAGCACCTCGGTCGTGGGCAGGTGCTCCATGGTGGGCAGGCCCGAGTTCAGCTCGCGGATCGAGCGCTGGAACGTGACGAGGTTCAAGATGCCCAGGCCCTGCGTGTACATGATGTTCGCGACGAGCTCGGGGTCCTTGACGTCGAAGTCGCCGCTGGCGTTGCCGGCCTCGATCGCCGAGGTGATGTGGTCGAAGCAGCGGTTGATCGCGGCGCCCAGCTCGGTGAGGCGGTCGAGGCTGATCTGCTCCAGCAGCTCGGAGCCCCGGTGGCGCAGCAACGACTGCGCGCAGTCGACGAAGGCCGGGTACTCGGTGCCGTAGGACAGGAACTCGACGGTGATCGTGTCGATCCGCTCGATCGGGCGCAGCTGGGGATCGTTCGACTTGGCCAGGCGCGTCTCGAGCTGGTTGAGGTAGTCCACCAGCGTCATCGCGAAGAGTTCTTCCTTCGTGGTGAAGTGGCGGTAGATGATCGCGCGGTTGATGCCGACGGCCCGGGCGATGTCCTCGATCTGGGCGTCCCGCATCCGTCGCTCGTCGAACAGCGTGCGGGTCGCATCGAGGATCTCGCGCGTGCGTTGCGCCCTGCGCTCGACGATGGCCATACCACCGACCCTATCG
>JBEVDF010000262.1:0-3268 GCA_040514145.1 Aeromicrobium sp. | reverse complement strand
AGGTTCCAGGGCTCGAAGCCGGGCCGCAGCACGGTGGTGGCCCGCCATTCCTCGAAGGTGTCGCGCTCGCGCTCGGACCACTCGAGGAAGGCGTCCTCCTGGACGGTCCAGCAGGCCTCGTACTCGCTCTCGGTGGCCGCGCGCACGGCGTACCCCTCGGGCAGCGGGCGCTCCGGGACGCTCGCACCCGCGGGCAGCTGGAGCGCCCAGCTGGTCCAGCGGACCCGGTAGCCCAGCGCCTCCAGGAGCCGGTCCCCCGGCGAGCCCTGGAGCACCGGCATGCTGATCACCGGCTTGCCCTTCTCGCGGGCCTTGTCCTGCATCCAGAGCGCGAGCTGGGTGCCGAGCCCGCGGTTGCGGTAGTCGGGGTGCACCGCGGCGTCCCCGCGGTCGTTGTAGCCGACCTCGGCGTAGGCGACGAGGCGGTCGCCGTCGAAGACGCCGATGTCGCTGTCGCCGACGTCAAACCCCGGACGCTGCCAGTCGCCGACGATGTCGGCCTCCTCGATCATGACCTCGCCGACGTCGTGGAGCTCCTGCGCGGCGATCACTTCGGTGACGGCCGCCGCGTCGGCGAACTCGAGGGGGCGCGCGGTGAGGCCGGCTGGAATCTCCATGGGCCCATCGAATCAAAAAATGCCCGACGGGGCCGCCGAATTATCTCGGTGGCCCCGTCGGGGTGGATGCGTCCGGCGCGGTCGGCCGGTGCTTCAGCTCGTGCGATCAGGCGTTGCGGATCGCCGAGACGTCGAACTCGAGCTTGATCTTCTCGGAGACCAGCACGCCGCCGGTCTCGAGCGCGGCGTTCCAGGTGAGACCCCAGTCCTTGCGGTTGATGGTGGTCCCGCCCTCGAAGCCGACGCGCAGGTTGCCGAACGGGTCGCGCGCCGAGCCGGTGCTCTCGAAGACGATGGTGACCGGCTTGGTCACGTCCTTGATCGTCAGGTCGCCGGTGATCGCCCACACGTCGCCGTCGCGCTCGACCGCGGTCGAGGTGAAGGTGATCCGCGGGCTGTTCTCGACGTCGAAGAAGTCCGGGGACTTCAGGTGGCCATCGCGGTCGACGACGCCGGTGTCGATGCTGGCGGCGTTGATGACGATCTCGACGTGCGAGGCCTCGGGGTTCGTGGTGTCGATGCGGGCGTTGCCCTCGAAGTCGGTGAAGCCACCGCGGACGGTGGTGACCATCGCGTGCCGGGCGCTGAAGCCCAGGCGCGTGTGCGTGGTGTCGATGGCGTAGTCGCCCGTCAGGTCCTCGTCGAGGTTGCTGGGGGCGTCGAAGACGTCACGCTCGGGCTGGCGGCTGAAGATGCTCATGGGGGTTTCCTCCTCGTTGAATTTGTTCAACTTTCAACGATCAAAACAGAACCGCGGTCCGTTTTGTTCCGCGAGCCCGGGTGAGAAATGTGATCTGACCCACACCCCGTCGGGGGTGTGGGCCAGTCGAGACGCGAGTGCTCAGGCAGCGTGGGTCGTGGCGCCGACCTCGAGTGCGGGGACGTCCCACCGCATCTCCAGGCGCGAGCCGCCGTCGGCGGCGGGGATCTCTACCCAGGTGAGCTGGGGGCGGTTGGTCATCGTGGAGTCCATCGTGAGACACCTCCTGTTCATCTTGTGTTCACCTAGACTAACACGCCCCCACTGGGGTGTCTGACCATTGCCGAAGTAAGCCCCTGTCCTCCACTTCGACCAATGGTGTACGGCAGGGCGCAGGGCCAGCGCTCCACCGTGAGCCTGGAGCGCTGGCTGGACCGGCACTCCTAAGGCGGACAGGGCCTCCTAGAAGAGGGCCCGGTTGGCGACGGCTCGCGCCAGGTCGTCTCGGCACTCGAGGACGACCCGGCGCTGGCCGGCATCGGCGTCCGCAGTGGTCAGGGCGGCGGTGCGATCGACCACCGACGGGGCGACCACGGTCGCTGGAAAGGCGGAGTCGGTCAGCACCGCGGCCAGCTCCGGGCTCCGGCGGCGCCAGATCTGGGGCACGTCGACGACATACCGGTCGATGTAGTCCGCCACCAGGTCGTCCTGCCCGGGTCGCCAGAAACCCTGGCCGAGCGCGCGTGCTCGCGAGGTCGAGAGCTCTCCCGCCCCGGTGAGCTCGGCCCAGGCGCCGGCCTTCGCGGCGGGGTCGGGGAGGGCGGCGGTCGCGTAGGCCAGGTGGTTCTGGGCCGTCGACGTCGGTTCAGCGGAGTACGTCGCCGCCAGCTCGTCGCTCGACACCTGCCCGAGCTCGGCCAGGCGGCGCAGCTGCAGCCAGCGCAGCTCCTCGTCCTCGGGAAGACCTTCAGGCAGGGGCAGTCGGCCGGGCGCGGTCGCGAGGGCGGCGCGGTGGAAGGCGAGCTGCAGGTCGCTGCCGGGCTCGGTCACGACCGAGACCTCGTGCTCGTGCAGGCGGGCCACCAGGTCGGCGGAGCCCGCCCACAGCTGGGCAGCGACGCGGGCCTGGGAGAGCAGGGTGCCGACGAGGTCCGGGTCGGTCTCACCCTGGACATTGGCAAGGACGATCCCGACGTAGTCGTGGGGCGAGAGCTCGGCATCGCGGGCGGCGTCCCACAGCGACCCCCAGACCAGCGCCCGGGCGACCGGGTCGTCGAGGGTGTGCAGCGACGTCCGCACCGTCACGAGCGAGCGCTCGTCGAGCCGCAGCTTGGCGAAGGTGAGGTCGCCGTCGTTGGGCAGCACCAGGTCGGCCGGCTCGACTCTCCGGGGCGAGTGGGTCGTCGCCCCGGGCAGCTCGACGTCGAACCGCTCCACCCGGCGCAGAGGATGGCCGGCGTAGCGGCCGACGCCCACGAGGTGCGGCCGGTCGTCGTCACTGACCAGGTGTCCGTCGCGGACCCGGATCGTCGAGGTCCCGGCCGTCTGCAGCCACGAGCGCGACCAGGCGGCGAGGTCACGTCCGGACTCCTCCTCCAGTGCGGTGAGCAGGTCGGCGAGAGAGGTGTTGCCCCACGCGTGCCGGTCGAGATAGCGGCGGACGCCGGCGAAGAAGACCTCCTCGCCGATCCACGCCCAGAGCTGGCGCAGCGCCGCGGCGCCCTTGGCGTAGGAGATGCCGTCGAAGTTCATCAGCGCGGCCCGGTTGTCCGGCACCGCCCCGGCGATGGGGTGCGTCGTCGGCAGGGAGTCGGCGCGGTAGCCCCAGGCCTTGCGGGCCAGGGCGAAGTCGGCCCAGGCGCCGTCGTACTCCGTAGCCTCCTCGACCGTGTGCAAGCCCATCAGCTCCGCGAACGACTCGTTGAGCCACAGGTCGTCCCACCAGCGCATC
>JBEVDF010000115.1:0-3629 GCA_040514145.1 Aeromicrobium sp. | reverse complement strand
CGGGCCACGAGGACGTTCCGGCCCGACGCACGGGCCGCGGTCTCGTTCAGGCCGACGCGGGCCAGCGGCGGTACGAGGAACGTCGTGGACGGCACGGCGACGCGGTCCTTCGTGCTCCGCTCCCCCGTTCCGGTCAGCTGGTCGAGCACGATCCGGTGGTCGTCCAGGGACACGTAGGTGAACTGGGGGCCGCCGTTGACGTCGCCGACCGCGAAGACCCCCTCGGCGGAGGTGCGCAGGTGCTCGTCCACCCCGATGTGGCCACGCTCGTCCGTCGCGATCCCCGCCGCGTCGAGACCCAGGTCCGCGGTGGCGGGGCACCGGCCGGTCGCCACCAGCACCGCGTCGGCGGCGAGGTCCCGCGTACCTCCGCCGGTCGTGACGCTCACGATGGCCTCCGCCTCCTCGTCGCGCACCGACGCGACCTCGGAGGCCAGCAGGATCTCGATCCCTTGCTCCTCCAGGATCCCGCGGACCGCCTCGGCGACGTCCTCGTCCTCGGTGCTCATGAAGCGCGGGTGACGGTCGACCAGGGTGACCTCGGAGCCGAACCGCGCGAACATCGAGGCGAACTCCAGTCCGACGTAGCCGCCACCGACCACCACCAGGCGGCGTGGGAGCGGGTCCACGTGCTGCAGCGAGGTCGAGTCATGGACGCGCGTGCTCCCGGCGGCGCCGTCCATCGTCGGCGGCGCGGGCAAAGACCCGGTGTTCACGACCACGGTCCCGGCCTCGATGACGAGGCGGTCGTCGCCTGCTGAGACCTCGACGCGACGCGGGCCGACGAACCGGGCCTGTCCCTCCACGAGGGTCACCGCATCGACCTCGGCCAGCATCGCGTGGTTGCGGGCTCGCAGCCTCTCCACGAGGCCGTCACGCCGCTCCACGGCGGTGACGAACCACTCCTGCGGGTCGGCGCCGGCGGGACGCGACGACGCCTGATGGATGAGCGCCTTGGTGGGCACGCAGTTGATGTTGATGCAGGAGCCACCGTGCATCGTGGCGGACCGCTCCACCAGGGCGACGGTCCTGCCGGCCCGCCCGAGCGCACCGGCCAGCGTCTTGCCCGCCTTGCCCCAGCCCAGCACCAGCAGGTCGACCTCGATGGTGGTCATGAACCCTTCATACGCCGGTTCCGACGGCTGGTCACGCGATGCCCTGCGCGATGTCCCCCGGGGCGAGGGCGTCAGTCGTCCGCGTTGAGGCGCCCGGCGAGGCGCTGGTGGCGCTCCTGGCTGGCCTCGTTGAGTCCGCGGATCGTGACGGTCTTGCCCTTGGCCGCGTACTTGGTCTCGATCGCGTCCAGTGCCGCCACGCTCGAGGCGTCCCAGATGTGGGACTCGGAGAGGTCGATGACGACGTGGCTCGGGTCGCCGGCGTAGTCGAACTGGTGGACGAGGTCGTTGCTCGAGGCGAAGAACAACTCCCCCACGACCTTGTAGACGCGGGTGTCGGCGTCGGGCTGAGCGACGTCGATGACCTCGGTGAAGTGGGCCACCCGGCGCGCGAAGAGCACCGACGCGACCACCACTCCGGTGACCACGCCGATCGCGAGGTTCTCCGTCACCACCACGACCGCGACGGTCACGAGCATCACGAGCGTCTCGCTGCGCGGCATCCGGCGCAGGGTGCCCGGCGCGATGCTGTGCCAGTCGAACGTGCCGACCGACACCATGATCATGACGGCCACGAGGGCGGCCATCGGGATCGTGGCGACCGCGTCGCCGAAGCCGACCACGAGGATGAGCAGGAACACGCCTGCGAGGAAGGTGGAGATCCGCGTGCGCGCGCCCGAGACCTTCACGTTGATCATCGTCTGGCCGATCATCGCGCAGCCGCCCATGCCGCCGAAGAGGCCGGTGACCACGTTCGCGACGCCCTGACCCCACGACTCACGCGTCTTGTCCGAGTGCGTGTCGGTGATGTCGTCGACGAGCTTGGCCGTCATGAGCGACTCCATGAGGCCGACGAGCGCCATGCCCAGCGCGTACGGCGCGATGATCCGCAGTGTCTCGAGCGTCCAGGGCACGTCGGGCGTGAAGAGCGCCGGCAGGCTGCTGGGCAGCTCGCCCTCGTCGCCCACGTTCGGCACATGGAGCGCAGCCACCACGGTGATCGCCGTGAGGATCACGATCGCGACGAGCGGCGCCGGGACGACGTTCGTCACCCGCGGCAGCAGGACGATGACCAGCAGGCCCGCGGCCACCATCGGGTAGACCAGCGCCGGGACGTCGACCAGGTGCGGGATCTGCGCGAGGAGGATCAGGATCGCGAGCGAGTTGACGAAGCCCACCATCACCGAGCGCGGGATGAAGCGCATGAGCCTGGCGACGCCCGCCACCGCCAGCAGGATCTGGATCAGCCCGCCCAGGAGGACGGTGGCGATCAGGTGGTCGAAGCCGTGGTCGCGCATCACCGGGGCCACGACCAGCGCGACCGCGCCGGTGGCCGCCGAGATCATCGCGGGGCGACCGCCCAGGATCGCGACCGTCACGGCCATCGTGAACGACGCGAACAGGCCGACCTGCGGGTCCACGCCCGCGATGATCGAGAACGAGATCGCCTCGGGGATGAGGGCGAGCGCGACGACGAGTCCGGCCAGGACCTCGGTGCGCAGCAAACGGGGGGACTTCAGCGCGGCGCGGACCGAGTGCACCTGGCCGGACTCGGGCACGCGGGAGGGCGCGGGCGATGACATGGGGCTTCCGTTCCATGCGCTCAGGGACGGGAGCGAGCGCCCGGCGAGTCTAGTCAAGCCGCGGAAAGCGGCGAACCCACGTACCGTAGGGAGGTGCCCGAGACGCTGACGAACCGCTACACCCTCGACGAGGTGGTGGGCACCGGCGGCATGGGATCGGTCTACCGCGCGATCGACACCCGCCTGGGGCGAACGGTCGCGATCAAGGTGCTCCGCGATGGCACCGACGCCGACGAGGTCAACCGTGCGCGCATGCGCAGCGAGGCCCATCTGGCCGCGTCGATCCACCATCCGGGCGTCGCGCAGGTCTTCGACTTCGAGGACGACGACGCCTCCGGGGGCGGCTCGACCTTCATCGTCATGCAGTTCGTCGAGGGTCATTCCCTGGCGCAGCTGCTGAAGCAGAACGGTCCGATGTCGGCCGACCAGGTCATGTCCGTCGTGCAGCAGGTGGCCGAAGGACTCCAGGCCGCGCACGACGCGGGCATCGTCCACCGCGACCTGAAGCCGGCGAACATCATGCTCACGCCGGCGGGGCGCACGGTTCTCGTCGACTTCGGGATCGCCCGCACCGATGCGAGTGACCCCCTGACCGACACCGGCTCGCTCGTGGGCACCACCGACTACGTGAGCCCCGAGCAGGTCCAAGGCAGGTCCGCGACCGCGCAGTCCGACCTGTATGCCCTGGGCATCGTCGCCTTCCACTGCCTCACCGGCAGCTCGCCGTTCCGCCGCGAGACCCAGATCGCCACCGCGATGGCCCACCTGCACGACGACCTGCCGGAGCTGGGTTCGGAGGTCCCCGAGGACGTCGCCGGCCTGATCGCCTCCCTCACCGCGAAGGATCCGCAGGAGCGCCCCGCGACAGCGGCCGACGTCGCCCACGAGGCGGCGCGCATCGGTGCGGCGGCGTCGATCGACCTTCCGCCCA
>JBEVDF010000066.1:0-5775 GCA_040514145.1 Aeromicrobium sp. | reverse complement strand
TCGCGGACGGCCGCGAGCTCGGCCAGGAAGGTGTTCGCCCAGCGCTCGATGTCGTTCTCCATCACCTGCTTGCGCAGGGCCCGCATGCGCTTGCGCAGGTCGACCGCGCTGGCCTGCATGGCATCGACCATCGCCTGCTTCATGCCGTTGATGTCGTGGGGGTTGACCAGGAAGGCCTGCTTGAGCTCGCCGGCGGCACCGGCGAACTCGCTCAGCACCAGGGCGCCGCGGTCGTCCCAGCGGGTGGCGATGTACTCCTTCGCCACGAGGTTCAGGCCGTCGCGCAGGGGAGTGACCACCATGACGTCGGCGGCCCGGTACATCGCGGCCATCTCATCGCGGGGGAACGACGCGTGCAGGTACTGGACCGGCTGTTGGCCGATGCGGCCCATGTCGCCGTTGATGCGTCCCACGAGGCGGTTGATGTCGTCGCGCAGGACCCGGTACTGGTGCACCCGTTCGCGCGAGGGAGTGGCCACCTGGACGAAGACCGCGTCGTCCACGTCGATGACGCCGTCGCTGACGAGCTCGCCGAAGGCACGCAGGCGCTCGGGCAGCCCCTTCGTGTAGTCGAGGCGGTCGATGCCGATGAGGACGTGGCGCGGGTTGCCCAGGCTGTCGCGGATCTCCTGGGCCCGGGCGGTGACCTCGGGGGTGCGCGAGAGCTGCTCGAAGCCGCGCGCGTCGATGGAGATCGGATACGCCTTGGCGATGACCTTGCGGCCGTCGGGCAGGAACACGGTGTCCTTGACCGTGCGGTGGCCCACGCGCTGGCGCACCAGGCGGGCGAAGTTCTGCGCGCCGCCGGGCATCTGGAACCCGACGAGATCGGCGCCGAGCAGTCCCTCGAGGATCTGGCGCCGCCACGGCAGCTGCTGGAACAGCTCGGTGGGCGGGAAGGGGATGTGCAGGAAGAACCCGATCAGCAGGTCGGGGCGCAGCTCGCGCAGCATCTGCGGCACGAGCTGGAGCTGGTAGTCCTGCACCCACACCACGGCGCCCCGGGCGGCCAGTGTGGCGGCCTTCTCGGCGAAGCGGCGGTTCACGGTGACGTAGGAGTCCCACCACTCGCGGTGGTACTCGGGGGTGACGACGACGTCGTGGTAGAGCGGCCAGAGGGTGCCGTTGGAGAAGCCCTCGTAGTACTCCTCGACCTCGGTCTCCGACAACGGCACGGGCACGAGGCGCAGGCCGTCGTGCTCGAACTCCTCGAGGTCCTCGTCGGAGGCGCCGTGCCAACCGATCCACGCGCCGCCGCGCAGCTTCATCACGGGCTCGAGCGCGGTGACCAGCCCGCCGGGGGACTTGCGCCAGGAGATGGCACCGTCGGCATCGATCAGCCGGTCGACGGGCAGCCGGTTGGCGATCACGAGGAAGTCAGCTTGCTCGGGCGCCATGGGCCCACCTTAGGGGAGAACCGGTGCCCCCGCCCTGCGGTCCGGCCCGGGCTCGCTTGATTCGCGAAGGGGAATGACAACGGTGTGATTCCGCCGCTACGATCAAGGCATGGCAGCGGTGGAGAGTCACGACCAGGCGGTCAGCGGCGGCGCATTGTCCGACCGCGACCGCGAGATGCTCGAGCTCGAACGCCTGTGGTGGAAGTACGCCGGTGCCAAGGAGCAGGCGATCCGCGACAAGTTCGACATGACCTCCACGCGGTACTACCAGATCCTCAACGCGCTGATCGACTCCGAGGACGCGCTCGCGCACGACCCGCTGCTGGTCAAGCGCCTCCGACGTCTCCGCTCGCAGCGCCAGCGTCAGCGCCAGGCGCGGCGCACCGGCTCCGACCGCTGAAGTGGACCAGCCCCCGCTCGAACCACGTGACGACCGGCGTGACCCCGAAGGGCGCGGTCCGGCCTGGTCCCTGATCGTCCTGCCTGCGGTCTGGCTCATCCTGGGTGTCGCCGGCGGGTACGTGATCATCGAGACCGTCCGCGACGACGAGGCGCCCGCGCAGTCTGCCCAGCGCACCTCGAAGGGTCCTACGCCCACCGCGAAGGCCACGGCGAAGAAGACGGCCGAGCCGAAGCCGAAGAAGTCCGCGAAGCCCAAGACGGAGCCGACGACCGAGCCCACCACGCAGGCCACGGCGGAGCCCACGGCGACGCGCTCGATCGGCGTCTCGGTCTACAACCAGATCGGGATCGGCGGCCTGGCCGCCCGGGTGGCCGGCCAGGCGCGTGCCGCGGGCTGGACGATCGGGGCCGTCGCCGACTGGCGCGGCAGCGTGCCGCAGGACACGATCTACTACCCGGCGGGCCGTCAGGGCGAGGCGGCGCTGCTCGGTCGCGACCTCGGCATCTCCCGGCTGATGCCGGCCACGGCGGGCATGTCCGGCACCAACCTCACGGTCGTCCTGGCCAGCCCCCGCTGACCCCTCATGCGGCCACGCCATACTTTCCCCATGACCGACCCGGGGCGAACCCTGCTCGCGCTCGACTTCGACGGCACGCTCGCGCCGATCGTCGATGACCCCGCGAAGGCCTCGATCCACCCCGGCTCCCTCGCCGCCCTGCGCCGGCTCGGTCCGGTGCTCCAGGAGATCACGATCATCACCGGACGCCCGGTCGGGCAGGTGCGGCGGCTGGGCCGGTTCGATGACGAACCCGGCCTCGAGCACCTGGTCGTGTGCGGCCAGTACGGAGCCGAGCAGTGGTACGCCGCGACCGGCGAGGTGCACGTGCCGCACCGCCCGCAGGCCGTCTCCGACCTCGCGGCGCGGCTGCCGCAGTGGCTCGTCGAGCACAACGCGTCGCGGATCCGGATCGAGGACAAGGGCCTGGCGATCGCGCTGCACACCCGCGGTGTCGCCCATGGCCTGTTGGACGAGCTGCGACCCCAGATCGAGGCCCTGGCCGCCGACGTCGGGCTGCACCTCGAGCCGGGCCGCCAGGTGATCGAGCTGCGCTCCGCCGGCACCGACAAGGGCCAGGCCCTGCGCCGCGCCGTCGACCGCGTGAAGCCCGACGCGGTGATCTTTGCCGGGGACGACCTCGGCGACCTGCCGGCCTTCGAGGAGGGCGTCGCGATGCGCGAGCGGGGGATGGACGTCACCCTCGTGTGCTCGGCCTCCGACGAGCAGGACGCCCTCGTGGCCAGGGCCGATGTCGTGCTCGACGGCCCCGACGCCGTGGCCGTGTGGCTCGGCGAGCTCGCCGACCGGTTCGCCCCGGCCTGAGCCTCCGCGTCACCGTCTCGCCATCCGGACGGAGTAGACGTATCGTGAGACGGCCGCCTAGGCTGAAACCACTCATCCCGAGGGGCAGAGGGACACGGCCCGACGAAGCCCCAGCAACCAGCCGATCACCGGCCAGGTGCTAATTCCGTCCGCGGTCGAACGTCGACCCGGAGAGATGAATGGAGTCTTCGTGAGCGTTACGACCCCCGAGACCACCACCCTGCGCGAGGGTGCCTTCGGCCCCGCCACCGCCCTGAAGTGCCGCGAGTGCGGCACCACGCGCGAGCTCGGTCCCCACTACGCCTGTTACGAGTGCTTCGGGCCGCTGGAGATCGCCTACGACTTCGGCACCGTCACCCGCGAGCAGATCGAGGCCGGCCCGGCCAACATCTGGCGCTACAAGGCCCTGCTGCCCGTCCCCGACGACATCGAGAGCAGCCCCAACCTCGAGCCCGGCTTCACCCGCCTGCTCGAGGCCCACAACCTCGCCGCCGAGCTCGGCCTGACGAAGCTGTGGGTGAAGGACGACAGCACCAACCCCACGAACTCCTTCAAGGACCGCGTGGTCGCCTGCGCGCTGAGCGCCGCGCGTGAGTTCGGCAGCAAGGTCTTCGCCTGCCCCTCCACCGGCAACCTCGCCAACGCGGTCGCCGCGGCCGGAGCGCGGGCCGGGATCCGCACGGTCGTGTTCATCCCGAGCAACCTCGAGACGCCCAAGCAGGTGAACTCGGCGATCTTCACCGACAACCTCGTGGCCGTCGACGGCAACTACGACGACGTGAACAAGCTGGCCAGCGAGATCGCCGGCGAGGACGAGGGCTGGGCGTTCGTGAACGTCAACGTGCGTCCCTTCTACGCCGAGGGCTCCAAGACCCTCGGGTACGAGATCGCCGAGCAGCTCGGCTGGCGCCTGCCCGACCAGATCGTGATCCCCGTCGCCTCGGGCTCGCAGCTGACGAAGGTGCACAAGGCCTTCCAGGAGCTGATCGCCCTCGGCCTGGTCGAGGAGAAGCCCTACCGGGTGTTCGGCGCGCAGGCGCAGGGCTGCAACCCCGTCGCCACGGCGTACAAGGCCGGCGTCGACGCGATCCGCCCCGTGCGCCCCGACACGATCGCCAAGTCGCTCGCGATCGGCAACCCGGCCGACGGCATCTACGTTCTCGACATCGCCCGGTCCACCGGCGGCGGCGTCGAGGAGGTCGACGACGATCAGATCCGTGCCGGGATCGTCCTGCTCGCGCGCACCGAGGGCATCTTCACCGAGACCGCGGGCGGCACCACCGTCGCCGTGCTGAAGAAGCTGGTCGAGACCGGCCAGCTCGACCCGGCGCTGGAGACCGTGGTGATCAACACCGGTCACGGCCTCAAGACCCTCGACGCCGTCGCGGGGTCCGTCGGCCCCCGCGCCACCATCGCCCCCACCTACGAAGCCTTCACCGCGGCCGGCATCGCCTGAGCCGTCCGACCGCCCACCACCGAGGAGTCCCCATGGCCGTGTCCGTCCGCATCCCCACGATCCTGCGCAGCTACACGAACGACGAGTCCCAGGTCAGCGCCGAGGGCGACCGCCTCAGCGATGTGCTGGAGTCGCTCGAGTCGACCTACCCCGGCATTCGCGCCCGCATCGTCGACGAGGACGGCAAGCTGCGCCGCTTCGTCAACGTGTACGTGGCGGAGGAGGACGTCCGCTTCGCCGACGGCCTCGACACCAAGACGCCCGACGGCACCCAGATCTCGGTCATCCCCGCCGTCGCCGGTGGCTGCTGAGGCCCTTCCCGGCAGTCCCGCGTAGGAGGATCGGGTCTCCTGCCGATACGCTGGTGAGGGCCCGGCCGCGGGCCTTTCCGCGCAGAACAAGGTGGTCTCATGGTGCATGGCACCGTCAAGTGGTTCAACTCCGACAAGGGTTACGGCTTCATCGCCGTCGAAGGCCAGGACGACGTCTTCGTCCACTGGTCGAAGATTGCGATCCACGGGTTCAAGACCCTCGAGGACGGCCAGAACGTCGAGCTGGAGGTCGTCGACGGCCCCAAGGGGCGCGAGGCCGAGAACGTGCAGCCCCTGCGCTGACGCATCGGGCGGCCTCGGTGCGGGGTCGCTTGAAGGGTGAGGATTAGCACTCGTATAGTGAGAGTGCTAGTTCCACTTCTACTTATGTCGGAGACACGCACCCATGGCTAAGTCCATCGCATTCAACGAAGAAGCCCGGCGCGGGCTCGAGCGCGGCATGAACCAGCTCGCCGACGCCGTGAAGGTCACCCTCGGCCCCAAGGGCCGCAACGTCGTCCTGGAGAAGAAGTGGGGAGCCCCCACGATCACGAACGACGGCGTCTCCATCGCCAAGGAGATCGAGCTCGAGGACCCGTACGAGAAGATCGGGGCCGAGCTCGTCAAGGAAGTTGCCAAGAAGACGGACGACGTCGCTGGCGACGGCACCACCACGGCGACCGTGCTGGCCCAGGCGCTCGTGCGCGAGGGTCTGCGCAACGTCGCCGCCGGCGCCAACCCGATGGCGCTCAAGCGCGGCATCGAGAAGGCCGTCGCGGCCGTCTCGGACGAGCTGCTCGCCGCCGCCAAGGACGTCGAGACCAAGG
>JBEVDF010000254.1:0-3476 GCA_040514145.1 Aeromicrobium sp. | reverse complement strand
GCCCGCTCGACCTCGTCGAACGTCACGCTGCGGGCGACCTCCGCGTCCAGGTGCGCGGCCTTGGCCGAGACCGGCCCGTCGGGCGTGTGCACGTGCACCGACGCGACGCCGAGCCGGCGCTGCAGCGGGCCCTGCGAGAACTCGACCGACTGCACCTTGTGGTGCGGCACGATCGAGCGACTGCGGGTGATCCACCCGGTCGCCGTGGTCACGGTGTGAGCGGTGGAGGCCAGCCAGCGGTACCTCCAGCCGATGGGCGCGAAGATCCGCGACCGGCTGGAGGGACGCACCCGGACGCCGGTGCCCCGCTCGGGATCGGGGATGAGCTCGTTCACGATCCACCGGGCGAGATCGAGGTCGGCGATCGGCAGCAGGGTCGTGGACGAGACGCCGCCGCTGTCGTCGGAGACGGCGCCGTAGCCCGCCACGTCCACGTCGAGGCGCGACCAGCGGTAGCGACGCCACACGATCGGCTGGACGATCGCGATGCCCTGCACCCGGTCGTAGGGGATCGTCTGCGAGCTGCGGCTCAGCAGGCCGCGCTCGATCCGCAGGCCGCGCGGACCCCGGGACAGCGTGAAGTCCCACTGGGCGATGATCCGGTTGGTGATCATCTGCCCGATGCCCCACAGGGCGGGGATGAGGATGCCCAGCAGGGCCCAGCCGGTCTCGGTCACGAACGCGAAGACGATCGAGGAGAGCGCGGCGGCCACGGTGGCGACGAAGTCCAGCGAGAGCAGCGTGCCGATGATGATGCGGTCCGGCGGCACGACGTGCAGGACCTGGCGATGCTCGTCCACGGGGCTCTCGCCGTCGACCTCCGTCGGCGTCCCGTGGGCGCGCTCGAGCAGCAGCCGGCGCAGGCGCCGCGACTCGGTCAGGGTCAGGAAGCGCAGCCGCGTGCGCGACTCGGACCCGCCGGCCATCTCGATCGTCAGCTCCGAGAGCCCCACCAGCCGCGCGATGAGCGGCTCGTTGATGTCGACGGACTGCAGCCGCTCGAACGGGATGCGCCGCGAGGACTTGAACAGCACGCCCTTCTCGACGCGGACCTCCTGGTCGTCGATCACGTAGCGCGTGAAGAGCCAGCTGACCCAGCCCGCCACGACACCGAGGAGGAAGCCCGCCGGGAGGGACGTCAGGGCCCACCACTGCGGGTCGCTGAGGTCGAGGACCTGCCACGAGACGGCCACCGCGACGCCCGCACCCCAGATCAGGCCCTGCAGCAGTGCGGTGAGCGGGTGGGTGCGGTGCGCCTCAGACGCCGGCGCCATGACCCTCACCGAGGTCGGTCAGCCGGTCGCGCAGGCGCGTGGCCTCGTCGAGGGGGACGCCGGGGATCTCGGCGGCCGTGGACGTGGAGGCGGTGTGCAGCGTGACGGTGCCGAACCCGAACGCCCGGGCGACCGGACCGGACTGGACGTCGACGAACTGCATCCGGCCGTAGGGCACCACGACGAGCCGGCGGAACATGATGCCGCCCCGCACGACGAAGTCGTCCTCGGCCTCGGCGTAGCCCCAGCTGCGGCGGTTGCGCGGTGCCCACCACCAGATCCACGCGATGAGGCCCACGCCGATCGCGGCCGGGAGCCACAGGACCCAGGACCAGGTGCCGGACCAGTCGGAGAGCGGGAACCACGCCGCCACGGACACCAGCACGAGCACGAGTCCGCACAAGGAGCCGATGAGCCCACGGGCCGTGGCGAGCTGGGGCGAGACGGTGGTCCACTCGCCCTCGGGACTGGTGAACAGGTCCTGACGCATGGCCCCACCCTAGGGGCGACGACGGCCGGTTGACCCCGCCACGGCAGCGGTGGGACACTGGTAGACGCAGCCTTCGCGGCTGCCCTTCCCTCCACCTCTCCTGAACAAGGATGAACATGGCCAAAGCGCTGTACGGCTACGTCGGTGGCCCGTCCCCTGAGCACGCTCACGAGGTCGCGGTCCTGCACCGCCGGATCAGCGACCTCGAGAATGAGGTGCTGCGGTTGAAGGCCGAGAACGACGGCCTGCTCGCACGCCTCGCCGAGACCGCCCACGACGGCGACCTCGCCGAATTGCTCGAGTCCGCTGCTCGCTGACTCCGCGGCGTTTCCCCTGCGATGGCCGACATCGCAGGCACTAGGCTGACGTCGTGTATCTGAAGACCCTCACGCTGCGGGGATTCAAGTCCTTCGCGTCGTCCACGACGCTGGCCCTCGAACCCGGCATCACCGCTGTCGTCGGCCCCAACGGCTCCGGCAAGTCCAATGTCGTCGACGCCCTGTCGTGGGTGATGGGCGAGCAGGGCGCCAAGACGCTGCGTGGCGGCAAGATGGAGGACGTCATCTTCGCCGGCACGGCCGGCCGCGCGCCGCTGGGCCGCGCCGAGGTCGTCCTGACCATCGACAACTCCGACGGCGCCCTGCCGATCGAGTACGCCGAGGTCACGATCAGCCGCACGATGTTCCGCAGCGGCGGCTCCGAGTACGCGATCAACGGCAACACCTGCCGCCTGCTCGACGTCCAGGAGCTGCTGAGCGACTCGGGCATCGGCCGCGAGATGCACGTCATCGTCGGCCAGGGCCAGCTCGACTCGGTCCTGCGCGCCACGCCCGAGGAGCGCCGCGGGTTCGTCGAGGAGGCCGCGGGCGTCCTGAAGCACCGCAAGCGCAAGGAGAAGGCGATCCGCAAGCTGGACGCCACGCAGGACAACCTGACCCGGTTGAACGACGTGCTCACCGAGCTGCGCCGCCAGCTCAAGCCGCTGGGCCGCCAGGCCGAGGTGGCCCGCCGCGCCGCCGGCATCCAGGCCACCGTGCGCGACGCACGGGCCCGCCTGCTCGCCGACGACATCGTCGCCGCGCGCACCACGATCGAGACCGAGCTGGCCGACGAGCACGCGCTGCGCGCCCGTCGCGAGGAGGTCGAGAAGGCCCTCGCCGACGCGCGTCAGGTCGAGACCGAGCTCGAGCAGGCGCTCGCCACCGACGCACCGTTGCTCACGCGTGCCCAGGAGACGGTCTACGCCCTCGGCAGCCTGCGCGAGCGGTTCCACGGCACCGCCAACGTCGCCCGCGACCGGATCCGCCTCGCCGCCGACGCCTCGTCCGATCGCGTCGACGGTCGCGATCCCGAGGAGCTCGAGGCCGATGCCCGGCGCGCCCAGGAGCGGCTCGTCGAGCTGGAGGCCGACGTCGCCACCACCGCCGAAGCGCTCCAGGCCACCATCGCCGCGCGTGGCGAGGCCGAGGAGGCCTACTCCACCGAGGAGCGCCGCATCGCCGGCCTGCTCCGGGCCGCGGCCGACCGTCGTGAGGGGCTGGCCCGTCTGCACGGCCAGGTCAACGGACTCAAGAGCCGTGCCGCCGCCGCGGGCGAGGAGATCGGCCGACTGACGGCCGCCCGCGCCGAGGCACGCCAGCGGGCCGAGGAGTCGCAGCACGAGTTCAGCGCCCTCGAGAGCACCATCGCGGGGCTGAGCGCCGGTGAGTCCG
>JBEVDF010000237.1:0-5167 GCA_040514145.1 Aeromicrobium sp. | reverse complement strand
GTGCACGCCCAGTACTGCGCGATGTACTCCGTGCCGAGGAGCCCGAGCTGCCCGATCCCGAGGTACGCCACGTCGGCGCGCAGGCCGTCCAGCGCCCCGGGCACGAACCCTGCGCTGCCCTGGACGAGCGTGGGCCCCGTGGCCGCGTGCTCGACCAGCAGCGACCACGCCTCCCCGCAGCGGTAGGCGCCGGCCCGCGTGGGGGTCCTCAGCGGCTCGTCGATCGTGCCGGGATAGCGGTCCGGGGGGCAGTGCGCGGACGGCACGGCGGTGACGGTCCAGGGGCCGAACGCGATCGGGGTCCCCGGAGTCAGCAACCGGGACCGGTCGCCGGGGAGCCCGGCGCCGCGCCCGACGTTCAGGGTGGACTCGCCACCGGCCAGGACCGCCCCCGTCCGCCGTGCGACCTCGGGCGAGTCCATGACGTGGTCGAAGTGGCTGTGCACGGGCACGACCGCCTCGACACGCGACGCACCCGGTCCGAGCAGGCCCAGCCGGTGGAGGCCGTCGTCGATCCGCTCCGTGTCGGGCGCGATCCGGCCGAGCCCGACCCGCAATAGGGGAGGGCGGGAGAAGAAGCCGTCGACGAGCAGCGCCGAGGCGCCGTCGTCGAACGCCAGCGTCGACACACCGCCGAAGGTGACCGAGGGGGCGCCGGGCGCCGCCTCGGGAACGTCGAAGAGGGCCTCGTACGTCGACAGGTCCGGGCGGCCGGGCTTCATGCGCATGGGTCGAGACTCTCTCACGAGTCGTCCTCGTGCGCCCCAGAACGCGTACGGTCGGGGCATGGAGTCCACCGACCTCGCGACCCTCGCGCACGACCACATCGAGACGGCGAGGTCGGCCCCGAGTGGCCGCAGCTCGGTGGCCCTGCATCCCGGGCGCCACCACCGGCTGCGACAGACCCTCATCGCCCTGGCGGCCGAGCACAAGCTCGACGAGCACGACGCGCCCTCGGAGGCGACGCTGTTCGTGCTCTCCGGTCGGGTGCGCCTCGCGGCCGGCGACGACGTCTGGGAGGGCGGTCCCGGCGAGCTGCTGGTGATCCCTGATCACCGCCACGACCTGCTGGCGATCGACGACGCCGCGGTCCTGCTGACGACGGTCGTCGACGCGGGCCGATGATCCGGGTCCGCCGCGTCCACGAGGACCCCTCGCCCGACGATGGTCTCCGGGTGCTGGTCGACCGGCTCTGGCCGCGCGGCATGACCAAGGAGCGTGCCGCGGTCGACGTGTGGCTCAAGGAGGTCGCCCCCAGCACCGACCTGCGCCGCGCCTTCCACGGCGGGGACATCGACTTCGCCGCCTTCCGCGACCGCTACGAGATCGAGCTCGACGCGAATGCGGCGCTCGACACGCTGCGGGAGCTCATCCGGGAGCACGACGCCGTGACCCTGCTGTTCGCCGCCCGCGACGAGGAGCAGAACCACGCGCTCCTGCTGCGCGACCGGATCGAGCCGTCCGCCGGCGGGCGGTAGGCGCGCTCCTACCGGTGATGGCGACGGGCCGGCCGATGTCGTGGGCCGAGGGCCTGGCCGCCGTCGTCGCCTGCGTCCTCCACCTGGGCGTCATCCTCACGGCGCGCACCTGAGACGATGCCTCCATGGAGAGCCCCGGGCCGCACAGCGACTTCATCTTGACCTTCGCCTGCCCCGACCGGGTCGGCATCGTCGCGGCGATCGCGTCGACGCTGGCACAGGACGGCTGGACGATCACCGAGAGCCAGCAGTACGCCGACCCCGACACGAAGCGCTTCTTCATGCGCGTGCGCTTCGCCGCCGACCGTGACGTCGAGCTCGACCACATGCGCGCGGCGCTCGCACCGGTGCTCGAGCCGTTCGACATGGACTGGGACCTGCACGACGCCACGGCGCCGCTGCGCGTCGTGGTGATGGTGTCCAAGCAGGGCCACGTCCTGAACAACCTGCTCTTCCACGCGCGCCAGGGTCAGCTGCCCATCGAGATCGTCGCGGTCGTGTCGAACCACCCCGACTGGCGCGACACGGTGGAGTGGCACGGCATCGCGTTCCACCAGATCCGCGTCACCCCCCAGACCAAGCGCGAGACCGAGCAGTTCGTCATCGACCTGATGGAGCGCGAGGGCGCCGAGGCGCTCATCCTCGCTCGCTACATGCAGATCCTCACCGACCAGATGTGCCGCGACGTGCACGGCCGCGCCATCAACATCCACCACTCGCTGCTGCCCAGCTTCAAGGGCGCGCGCCCCTACGAGCAGGCCCACCGCCATGGCGTGAAGGTCATCGGCGCCACGGCGCACTACGTGACGGCCGACCTCGACGAGGGGCCGATCATCGAGCAGGACTTCCGGCGCGTCGACCACCGCTCGTCGGCGACCGAGCTGGCGGCCATGGGGCAGGACCTCGAGGCCCGTGCGCTGGTGAGCGCCGTGCGCGCCCACGCCGAGCACCGGGTGCTGCTGAACGGGATGAAGACGGTCGTCTTCGACTGAGGTCAGTCGTCCGGCGGGTGGGCGATCACTCGTCGGACTTCCGGGCCGCCGAGGCGTCGGCGTCGGCATCGGCGACCGTGGGCGCGGTGAGTGCCGCGACAGGGTCGCCCCCAGCGGTCAGCGACGCGTCGATCCGCTCGTTGGCGTAGCGCAGGATCTCGGCGACCGTGGCGGTCACGGGCACCGCGAGGAAGGCGCCCGTGATGCCGAAGATCGAGCCGCCGGCCGTGACGGCCATCAGGACGACGGCCGGGTGCAGGTTCATGCTCCTGCCCTGCAGCATCGGCGAGAGCACGTTGCCCTCGAGCTGCTGCACGGCGATGATCACGGCCAGGATGATCAGGGCGTCCCGCGGCGAGTTGGTCACGAGGGTGACCAGGACGGCGATGGCGCCACTGGCGAAGGCACCCACGATCGGGATGAACCCACCGATGAAGGTGATCACGGCCAGCGGCACCCACAGCGGCTGGCCCACGATGGCCAGGGCGGCGCCGATCAGCACGGCGTCGATGAACGACACGAGCGCCTGGGTGCGGATGAAGCCGCCGAGGGTGTTCCACGCCCGGTAGAGCATCTCGCGCAGGTGGCCGCCGACTCGGTGGCCACCGAGGCGCTCGACCCACGGCAGGAAGCGGTGGCCGTCCTTGATGAACAGGAAGGTCAGGATCAGCACGAGGACCGTGTTGAGGACGACGTTGGTGGCGACGCCGATCGTGGAGAGCACGCCGCTGCTGATGTCGCCGGCGCTGTTGCGCAGCCAGTCCTCCACCGTGTCGAGGGCGTTGGAGATCTGGCCCGCCTCGATCGGCAGCGGCCCGTTGACGAGCCAGTCCTGGACCTCGCTCACGCCCTTGGCGGCACGATCGGCGATCTCGGGCGCTTCCTCCACGAGCTGGGGGATGAGGATCGAGAACAGGAAGCCGAGCGCCGCGAGGAACGCGAGCATCACGACGCCGGCCGCGGCGGCGGCGGGAACCCCGAGGTCACGCAGGCGCTTGGTCGGCGGGCCGAGCACGGTGGCGAACAGGATCGCCAGCGACACGGGGAACCAGATCATCCACGTGCGTCCGACTCCCCAGCCCAGGACGTACAGGGCGGCGGCGACGACGATGATGCGCAGGCCCCAGCGTTGGATGACGACGAAGCCCTGATCGATCATCACGGCCCGGTCGCGGATGCGTGTCTCGGTCACTCCGCAACCCTATCCGGGCAGTTGCCAATCCACCGGCTCCGCGCCTTGGGCGGCCAGGGCGTCATTGGCCCGGCTGAAGGGGCGCGAGCCGAAGAAGCCGCGGGACGCCGAGAGCGGGCTCGGGTGGGCCGACTCGATCCGCGGCACGTCGCCCAGGCGCGGGGCCAGCGACTGCGCGTCGCGGCCCCACAGGATCGCGACGAGGGGTCCACCCCGCTCGACGAGGGCCGCGATCGCGCGGTCGGTGATCGCCTCCCAGCCGCGACCGCGGTGGCTCGCGGACTCGCCGGGACGCACGGTCAGGCAGCGGTTGAGCAGCATGACGCCCCGGTCGGCCCACGCCGAGAGGTCGCCGTGCGGGACCGGGGCGATGCCGAGATCGGCCTCGAGCTCGGTGTAGATGTTGGCCAGGCTCCGCGGCAGCGGCCGCACGTCGGGCCGGACCGAGAACGACAGGCCCATCGGGTGGCCGGGGGTGGGGTACGGGTCCTGGCCGGTGACGAGGACGCGCACCTGCGCCAACGGGGTGCGGAACGCCCGGAAGATCGCGTCCGGCTCGGGCAGGTAGGTGCGGCCGGCGGCGAGCTCGGCGCGCAGGAAGTCGCCCATCGCGGCGATCTCGGGGGCGACGGGCTCCATCGCCTCGGCCCAGTCCGGTGCCATCAGGTGCTCGAGGCTCATCCGCGCTGCCTCAGGGCGGTCGGGGCGAGCACGCTCGCGACGAGGCACAGAGCGAGCGGGACGAGGAAGGCCGTGGTCAGGGGGACCCAGTGCGTCAGCAGCCCGATGATCGACGGGCCGCTGAGCAGGGCCACGTAGCCCATGCCCGTGACCCGCGCGATGATCGCCGCGCCGTGCCGGGGGTCCACGTTGCCCGCCGCGCTGAAGAACTGGGGCACGCATCCCGCGAGCCCGATGCCCACGACCGCCCAGCCGGCGATGGCCACGGCCGGGGTGGGCGCCACGATCGCGATCGCGAGGCCGACCGCGCCGAGGATCGACGCCCAGCGCACGAACGGGCCTGGTCCGGTCACCGCGACGATGCGGTCCACGACCAGTCGGGTGACGAACATCGTCGCGCTGAAGGCCCCGAAGGCCACCGCGGCGAGGGCCTCGGTCGTGCCGAGCTCGTCGCGCAGGTGCACGGTGCTCCAGTCGTAGGCGACGCCCTCGGCGAACATCAGCGCGAACGCCAACGCGCCGAGCAGCACGATCTGCGCGGTCCACGGCGGGCGCTCGAGCCGCTCCTGCGGGTCCTGCACGTCGTGGTCCAGCAGGTGGGGCCGCACGAGCATGACGAGCACGAGGCCCAGCAGCGCGAAGACCAGGAAGTCCAGCGGCACGGGCCAGCCCAGGGCCAGCATGGCGCCGCCGAGGGCCGAGGCGACGAAGCCGCCCGCGGAGAACCAGGCGTGGAACGAGGACATCACGGGGCGGCCGTACGCCCGCTCGACGGTCACGGCCTGGGCGTTCTGAGCGACGTCGACGACGCCGTTGGTGGCGCC
>JBEVDF010000222.1:0-8478 GCA_040514145.1 Aeromicrobium sp. | reverse complement strand
CCCGGAGTGTCGAGGTCGCCGACGAGACTGAACCAGCCGCCGACGACGCCGTCCTCGACGTCGTGGACCGAGTAGGCGATGTCGTCCGACAGGTCCATCACCTGTGCCTCGAGCGTCAGGCGGCCCTGCGTGCCGAGCCACTCGAACACGCGCAGGTCGTCCTCGTAGACGCCGAACTTGGCGGTGTCGCGCTCGCCGCGACGCCACGGGTACTTCACGCACGAGGACAAGGTGGCGCGGGTCAGGTTGAGGCCCACGCTGCGGCCCTGCGCGTCGAAGGACTTGGCCTCGAGGCGCGACAGGATGCGCAGGGTCTGGGCGTTGCCCTCGAAGCCGCCGATCGACGCGGCCACCTCGTTGAGCGCCGTCTCGCCGTTGTGCCCGAACGGCGGGTGCCCGAGGTCGTGCGACAGCGCGGCGGAGTCGACGATCTCGGGGTCGCAGCCCAGGCTCTTGCCCAGCTCACGGGCGACCTGGGCCACCTCGAGGGAATGGGTGAGCCGGTTGCGGACGAAGTCGTCGGTGCCGGCGCCCATCACCTGGGTCTTGCCGGCGAGGCGTCGCAGCGCCGACGAGTGCAGGATCCGGGCCCGGTCGCGCTCGAACGAGGTGCGTCCGGAGCGCTTCGGCGGCTCGGGCACCACCCGCTCGCGCGCCTCGCTCCCGTACCGGTCCACGCGGTCACCCTAGCGAGCCGCGCGCACCCCGGGGGTCACCAGCGACCGTTGCGGGGCCGCGGCTGGCACGTGGGACACCGGTAGGACGAGCGGTTCATGAACGGCTCGCGCACGATGAGGTCGCCGCAGCGGTCGCAGGGCCGGCCCTCCTGGCCGTAGGCGTGCAGCGAGCGGTCGAAGTAGCCGCTCTGCCCGTTGACGTTGACGTACAGCGCGTCGAAGGACGTGCCGCCCTGCTCCAGGGCCTCGGCCATCACCTCGCGCACGTGGCCGATCAGCTCGGTGGCCTCGGCGATCCGCAGCCCGCGGGTGTTGCGCGCGTAGTGCAGGCGCGTGCGCCACAGGGCCTCGTCGGCGTAGATGTTGCCCACACCGGACACCAGGCCCTGGTCGAGCAGGGCACGCTTCACGCCGGTCTGGCGGCGGCGCAGGCGGGCGACGAACGCGGAGTCGTCGAAGTCGGCGTCCAGCGGGTCGAGCGCGATGTGGGCGATCTCCACCGGCGGATCGGTCTCGCTGACCGACATGCCACCGAAGATCCGCTGGTCGGCGAAGCGCAGCTGGCTGCCGTCGTCGAGGTCGAAGGTGATCCGCAGGTGGCGCGGCGGCGGGGCGTCGGGATCGGAGATCAGCGCCTGCCCGCTCATGCCGAGATGGGTCAGGACGCTGGAGCCGTCGTCGAGCGCCAGCCACAGGTACTTGCCGCGCCGATGGGCCGACTCGACCCGGCGGGAGACGAGGCGGGCGACGAAGTCGGAGGGACCGGGTCCGTGACGGCGCACGGATCGGGAGTCGAGCACCTCGACGGCGGTGATGGTGCGCCCCACCACGTGGTCGTCCAGACCACGGCGGACGACCTCGACCTCAGGAAGTTCGGGCACCGTCGGGGCTCGGGGCGGTGGCGGCGGCGCGGCTGCTGATGGCGCGCCAGGCGATCTCGGCGACCATCTGCTCGGCATCCTTCTTGGAGCGGCCGGTGCCGCCGTCGAAGCGCTCCTGGCCCAGCACGACCGACGCCGTGAAGGTCTTGTCGTGGTCGGGGCCGGTGCCCTCGAGGACGTAGGCGGGGACGCCGAGTCCGTGGAGGGCGGAGATCTCCTGCAGCGAGGTCTTCCAGTCGAGGCCGGCGCCCATCTGGGCGGCGTCGGCGATCACCGGGTCGAAGATCGTGTGGATGACCTCGGCGGCACGCTCGATGCCGAACTCGACGAAGATCGCGCCGAGCACGGCCTCCATCGCATCGGAGAGGATCGAGGGCTTGTTCCGTCCGCCCGAGGCCTCTTCGCCACGGCCGAGGCGCAGGTGATCGCCCAGGCCCAGGGTGCGAGCGACCTCCGCGAGGGCCTTCGCGCTGACGACGGCCGCACGCAGCTTCGCCAACTGGCCCTCGGGCAGGTCGGGGTGGCCCCGGAACAAGGTCTCGGTGACCACGAGCCCGAGCACCGAGTCGCCGAGGAACTCCAGGCGCTCGTTGTTCGGGATCTGGCCGTTCTCGTAGGAGTACGACCGGTGAGTCAGGGCATGCGTGAGGAGCTCGGGGTCCAGATCGGGGACCCCGAGCGTCTCACTCAGTGCCGCGTGCTCGGGCACGTCGTGCAGGTCAGAGGACCTGACGACGCTCACCACGCGCGCCGTACTGGCCGCACTCGGCGCAGGCGCGGTGGGAAATCACCTTGCCGTTGCAAGCCGGGTTGGCGCAGTCGACGGTGGCGACAGCCGTCGTCTTCCACGCAGAACGGCGGTGCCGGGTGTTGCTGCGCGACATCTTCCGCTTCGGGACGGCCACGGTTACTCCTCAGGTCGTTCGGTCAGTTGGGTCAGCGCCGACCATCTCGGGTCGATCGCGTCACCGTGTGTGTGATCGGGATCGTCCGCGAGCCGGGCCCCACAATCAGGGCACAGTCCCGGACAGTCCGGATCACACAACGGGTGGTGCGGCAGTGCGAGCACCACCGCGTCCCGCAGGACGGGCTCGAGGTCCAGATACTCGTCCTCGAGGGCCAGTTCGTCCTCGCCCGCGTCCTCGTAGAGGTAGAGCTCCTGGAAGTCGCAGTCGAAATCCTCTTCGACGTCCCTCAAGCAGCGCACACACTCTCCGACGGCGTGGACCGAGGCGGTTCCGGTGGCGAGAACACCGTCCATCACTGCCTCGAGCCGAAGCTCCAGACCGACGGGCGAGCCCTCGGGAACACCGAAGACCGGAAGACCGAGATCAGCGGGTGCCTCGAGGTCGAGGTCGTACGACTTCTCCGTACCGGGTCGACGTCCCAACACCTGGGTGTCGAACACGAACGGTCCGGAAGTCACGTCAGCCCCTCATCGAGTGCACCAGCAAACCACGGCCAGCAAACGGGCCAGCGTCGATCTTACCCCGCCACGTCTCGGGGACGCGAATCGGTGTCGTCCGTCTACCGGTTTCCCCGGTGACGTGGGAAGTCTGTCACCCACGTCACCGGGGAAACCGTCGGTCCCCGGTGCGAGGGTGGAGGTGTGGAGGCGGTGGACGAGGACAGGTTCGGGTCGATCCTGCACGCCGATCTGGACGCCTTCTACGCCTCGGTGGAGCAGCGCGACGACCCGTCCTTGCGCGGGCGGCCGGTGATCGTGGGCGGCGGCGTGGTGCTCTCGGGCTCCTACGAGGCGCGGGCGCGCGGCGTGCGCACCGCCATGGGCGGCCGCCAGGCGCTGCGGCTGTGTCCCGACGCCGTGGTCGTGCCGCCGCGCTTCGACGCCTACGTCGCGGCCAGCAAGGCCGTCTTCGAGATCTTCCGCGACACCACTCCCCTCGTCCGGGGCCTGTCGATCGACGAGGCGTTCCTCGACGTCTCCGGGCTGCGCCGGCTGCGTGGCCCCGCCCTGCCGATCGCGCGCGAGCTGCGCCGCCGCGTGCAGGCCGAGACCGGCCTGCCGATCTCCGTGGGGCTGGCCCGCACGCCCTACCTGGCCAAGGTCGCCAGCACGCTGGCCAAGCCCGACGGGCTGCTCGTGGTCCCCGTCGACGGCGAGCTCCAGTTCCTCCACGCCTTGCCCGTCGAGCGACTGTGGGGCGTGGGCGACATCACCGCGGGGAAGCTGCACGCCGCCCACCTGCGCACCGTCGCCGACGTCGCCCGGCTCACCCCCGGCGAGCTCGCGGCCATCGTCGGACGGGCCGCGGGCCACCACCTCCACGCCCTCGCGAACGGGCACGACGCCAGCCGGGTCGAGACCGGTCCCGCACGGCGGTCGATCGGGGCGCAGCACGCCCTGGGGCGGGCCTCGTTCGCCGACGCCGACCTGGCGTTGCTGGCGCTGTGCGACAAGGTCGGCCGCCGGATGCGACGGGCGGGTCGCACGGCGGCGACCGTCACCGTCCGGCTGCGGTTCGGGGACTTCCGGCGCTCCACCTCGTCGCGCACCCTCCCCCGGCCCACCGAGAGCACCTCGGTGATCTCCGAGCTCGCCCGTGCGCTGCTGGCGTCGCGTCGCGCCGAGATCGAGCGTGAGGGCATCACGCTGGTCGGCGTCGCGCTGTCAGGCCTGGACGACCACGGTGCGCAGCTCGTGCTGCCGCTGGACGACGAGGCCGATCCGGCGCTCGACCAGACCCTCGATCGGGTCGCCGCACGGTTCGGGAACGCGGCCGTCAGGCGCGGGAGTCAGCTCGGGCGCGGCTGGGAGCCGCGGTCGCCCGTGCAGTGAGTGGTCAGGCGAGTCGGGTCAGTGCCCGAAGGCCTCGTCGAGCGCGTTCATCACGTGCTTGGGGACCAGGCCGTTGACGTCGCCGCCGTGACGCGCGACCTCCTTGACCAGGCTCGACGCGATGAACGTGTAGTCCGGCGAGGTCGGGATGAACACGGTGTCGATCCCCGTGAGGTTCCCGTTCATCTGGGCCATCTGGAGCTCGTAGTCGAAGTCCGAGACCGCGCGCAGGCCCTTGACGATCGCCTGCACGTCGTTCTGCGCGCAGTAGTCGACCAGCAGGCCCGCGTAGGAGTCGAGCGTGACGTTCTCCATCTCGGCGGTCGCCTCGGCGATCAGCTCGATGCGGCGCTCGATCGGGAAGAGGCCCGCCTTGCTCTCGTTGACCAGCACGACCACGACGACCTCGTCGAACAGGAACGAGGCACGCTCGATGATGTCGATGTGGCCGTTCGTGATGGGGTCGAAGGATCCGGGGCACACCACGCGTGTCATGTCAGTGACCGTACCAAAGGCGTGTCTCGCCGTAGGACTTGTCCCGTAGCGCGTCGAAACCCTCGGGCCAGGTGAACTCGTCGCGGCTCGAGCGCTCGACCACCACCACGGCGTCGGGGGCCAGAGACGGGCGCAGGGTGGTGACGATCGAGGCCACCTCCTCGGTGGGAACGGCGTAGGGCGGATCGAGGAACACCAGATCCCACGGGCCGCTGTTCGCGGCCACGTAGCGCTGCGCCGTGACGCGGTGCACCCGCGCCGACGCGCCCAGCTCGGTGATGTTGCGCTGGATCGTCCGGGCGGCGCGCGCGTCGGACTCGACCAGGTCGGCGTGCTCGGCCCCGCGCGAGACGCACTCGAGTCCGAGCGCTCCGGAGCCGGCGAACAGGTCGAGGACCCGCAGTCCGTCGAAGCCGCCCAGCAGCGAGTTCAGGGAGGCGAACACCGACTCGCGCACCCGGTCGGAGGTGGGGCGGGTGCCGTCGCCCGGCGGCGTCGTGATCCGGCGGCCGCCCCAGCGCCCCGCGATGATCCGCGTCATGCCGCCACCGCCGTGGGAACAGCCCGGTACGCCGATGCCGCCATTCCCGGCCCACTGATCATTCGCTGGCGCTCGCTCATGCCCGCTCCAGGTAGTCGGCTCGTTCGGACTCCTCGAGGCGGCGGATCGAGGCCTCGAGGTCGGGCGGGACGTCGCCCGAGGCGAGCGCGGCCACGGCGGCGTCGCGCGCATCGGCGATGACCTGCTCGTCGCGCACCACCGACAGCAGTCGCAGGCTCGAACGGACACCGGACTGCCGTGCGCCCAGCACGTCGCCCTCGCGCCGCAGCTCGACGTCGAGCCGTGACAGCTCGAACCCGTCGGTGCTGGCGGCCACGGCGGCGAGGCGTTCGCGCGCCGGTGTGCCGGCCGGGGACCCGGTGACCAGCAGGCAGAGCCCGGGCTCGGAGCCACGGCCCACACGTCCCCGCAGCTGGTGCAGCTGGGAGACGCCGAAGCGGTCGGCGTCCATCACGATCATCATCGTGGCGTTCGGGACGTCGACGCCCACCTCGACGACGGTCGTGGCCACGAGGACGTCGACGTCGCCGGCGGCGAACGCCGACATCACGGTGTCCTTCTCGTCGGCGGGCATGCGGCCGTGCAGGCGCCCGACTCGCAGCCCGGCGAGCGGGCCCTGCTCGAGCGCCTCGGCCAGCTCGACCAGGCCGACCGTGGGTCGCGACTGCTCCTCGTCCTCCTCGGGCGGCTCGACGTCGTCCTCCGCGACGGCCTCGCCGATCCGCGACACGACCACGTAGGCCTGACGCCCGCGGGCGACCTCTTCGTGCACCCGCTGCCAGGCGCGCTCGAGCCACGCGGGCTGCTCGGCCACCGGCACGACGTTGCTCTGGATCGGCTGGCGTCCGGCGGGCAGCTCGCGCAGCGTGGACACCTCGAGGTCGCCGAACACGGTCATCGCGATCGTGCGCGGGATGGGCGTGGCGGTCATCACGAGGACGTGGGGGCTGACGCCGTCGGCCGCCGCGGCGCGGTCGGAGAGGGCCGAGCGCTGCTCGACGCCGAAGCGGTGCTGCTCGTCGATCACCACGAGGCCGAGGTCGGCGAACTGCACCGTCTCCTCCAGCAGGGCGTGTGTGCCCACGACGATCCCGGCCTCCCCCGAGACGATGTCGAGCAACGCCTGCTGGCGCGCCTTCGCCCCCATCGAGCCGGTGAGCAGGCGCACGCGGGTGGCCTCGTCGGCGCCACCGAGCATGCCGCCCTTGGCCAGGTCGCCCAGCATCCGCTCGATGCTGCGGTGGTGCTGGGTGGCCAGGACCTCGGTGGGCGCCAGCAACGCGGCCTGCCCACCGGAGTCGACCACCTGCAGCATCGCCAGCAGCGCGACGATGGTCTTGCCCGAGCCGACCTCGCCCTGCAGGAGCCGATGCATCGGATGCGTGTCGGCGAGGTCCTGGTCGATCTCGCCGGTCACCTGCGCCTGGCCGGAGGTGAGCTGGAACGGCAGCCGCTGCTCGAACGCCACGCGGATCCCGTCGCCGCGGCCGGGCCGCGCCGCGGCGCGCCGCAGCTGCGAGTCGGACCGGCGCCGCGCGAAGACCGCCTGCACCTCGAAGGCCTCCTCGAAGCGCAGCCGCGTCTGGGCGAACGCCCAGTCGGAGCGCTTGCGCGGACGGTGGATGTACTCGTAGGCCGTCGGGGCGTCGAGCAGTCCGCGCTCGCTGCGAACCTGCGCGGGCAGCGGCTCGGGGAACACGTCGACCACGTCGAGCGCCAGCTGCACCGAGCGCTCGACGTCCCACGTGGTGAGGCCTCCGCCCGCGGGATAGATCGGCAGCGCGCCGCCGCCGCGACCCAGGTCGGCGAGGGTCTTGCCCTCGGGCAGCTCGCGCATGTGGGGCGACGCCAGCTGGAGACGCCCCTGGTAGACCGAGACCTCGCCCGACAGCAGCTGCTGGCTGCCGACGGGGGTCTTGGAGACGACGTACTGGTTGAAGAACACCGCCTCCATCGTGGCCTTGCCGTCCGACAGGGTCACCACGACGCGGAACTTGCGGGGGTTGCTGCGGAACGAGAGCTTCTTGACGTCCAGGACCGTCGCGACGAAGGCCACGACCTGGCCCTCCTCGAGCTGGTCGAACGAGTCGGGATGCTCCAGGTCGATGTACCGGCGCGGGAAGTGGCGCAGCAGGTCGCCGACGGTGCGGTGGCCGAACGCCTTCTCGAGCTTCTTGGCCGAGTCCCCCACGACCTTGGACAGGCGGGTGTCGAAGTCGATCGCGGTCATTCCACCGCCAGGAAGAGCGAATAGGTGTCCTGGTCGCCGTCGATCGTCTCCACGTCGACGTGGGGTGCCTCCTGCTGCACCCGCGCGGCGATCGCCTCGCTCGTGGCCGGATCGCAGTCGCGTCCGGTGACGAGGGTGACCATCTCGGCGGTCGCGAGGTCGAGGCGCCGCAGCACCTCGAAGGCGACGTCGACCTCCGACGACCCGACGATCGCGAAGTCGCCGTTGACCACGCCGAGCACGTCGCCGGCCGAGCACGGACCGGCCATCGTGATGCCGTCCTCGGCCGCGATCGTGACGGCACCGTGCCGGGTGGCGCCGGCGGCGTTGGACATCGCCACGACCACCACGTCGAACGGGCGGCCGGGATCGTGCACGGCGAGGGCGGTGAGCGCCTGGACCTGCACGGTGGTGGGCAGCACGGCGACCCTGGCACCGGCGTCGCGCGCCGCGGCCGCGGCGGCCTCGAACATCGCGATGTGGCCGGCCCGGTTGGGCAGGCAGATGACCTCGTCGGCGCCGCTGTCGGCGATCGCCGCGGCCACCTGAGCGACGGTGAGCGGCTCGTGGGGAGAGAAGTGCAGCGCGGTACCGCCCGCGCGGTGGGTGAGCTCGGCCAGGCCCGGGCCGGTGACGGCGCTGATGATCACGCGGCCGCCCGCCGGCGCGACGGGACGGGCGATCTGCTCGGCGAAGTGCGTGACCGAGATCCGGAACGGCGAGCCCGCCGCGATGCCGGCCTCGATCGCCGCGCCCACGTCGTCGACGTGCACGTGCACGTTCCACAGCCCCTCGCCGCCGATGACGACCAGCGAGTCGCCCAGCGGCTCGAG
>JBEVDF010000197.1:0-3316 GCA_040514145.1 Aeromicrobium sp. | reverse complement strand
GATCGGCGCTGCCCGTCGGGAGCCGCTCAGCGGGGAGGCATCCGGATGGCGCCGTCGACACGCACGGTCTCGCCGTTCATGTACGAGTTCGTGACGCACTCGACGACCATGCTGGCCAGCTCGTCGGGCTGCCCCAGGCGCTTGGGGAAGTTGACCGACTCGCCGAGCTTGGCCTTGAACTGCTCGGCCGCCTCACCCTCGCCGTAGATGGGAGTGTCGATCAGGCCGGGCGCCACGGTGTTCACGCGCACGCCGATCGCGGCGAGGTCGCGCGCCACGGGCAGGGTCATGCCCACGACGCCGCCCTTCGACGACGAGTAGGCCGCCTGGCCGATCTGGCCGTCGAACGCGGCGACGGAGGCCAGGTTGCAGATCGCGCCGCGCTCGCCGGACTCCAGTGGCTCGGTGCGGCCGATCGCGGTGGCGGCGAGGCGGATCGCGTCGAAGGTGCCGATCAGGTTGATCGCGATGACCTTCTTGTAGGCGTCGAGGTCGTGCGCGGACTCGAACTGCCCGTCGCGGCCGACCGTGCGCTGCGCCCAGCCGATGCCGGCCGAGTTCACCAGGACGCGCAGTGGGGCGAGCTCCTCGGCGGCCGCGATGGCGGTCTTGATCTGATCGGTGTCGGTCACGTCGACGTGGATGAAGACGCCTCCGACCTCGCTCGCGAGGGCCCGTCCGGCCTCGTCGTTGAGGTCGGCGACGACCACGCGGGCGCCCTTGGCGGCGAGCTGGCGGACGACGGCGGCGCCGATTCCCGAGGCGCCGCCGGTGACGATGGCTGATGCTCCACTGATCTCCATGCCCTGCATCCAACCACTGAAGCGGTGGTCCATGCTGGAGGGGCCGACACACCCCAGGAGGAACATCGTGGCCGTGGAGCGTCTGATGCCCAGCGACGAGTCGAGCGACCTGATCGCCCTCACGCGCCAGATCGTGGACGGCCAGCTGCGGCCGCGCGTCGACGCCGACGAGCGCTCGGGCACGTTCCCGCGCGACATCTTCCGCACCCTCGGCCGAGCCGGCCTGCTGGGCCTGCCGTACGCCGAGGAGCTCGGCGGTGGCGGCCAGCCGTACGAGGTGTACCTGCAGGTCGTGGAGGAGATCGCGATCGCGTGGGCCAGCGTCGGCGTGGGCACGAGCGTGCACGCCCTGAGCTGCTTCGGCCTCGACCATGCGGGCACGCCCGAGCAGAAGCAGCGCTGGCTGCCGGACATGCTCGGCGGCGAGCTGTTGGGGGCGTACTGCCTGTCCGAGGCGCACGCCGGCTCCGATCCGGGCGCGATGCGCACCACGGCCCGCCGCGACGGCGACGACTACGTGATCCGCGGCGCGAAGGCGTGGACCACGCACGGCGGCCAGGCCGACTACTACAAGGTGATGGCGCGCGCCGACGCCGGCATCACCTGCTTCCTCGTGCCCGCGGACGCCGAGGGCCTCACGGCGGACGTGCCCGAGGACAAGATGGGCCTGATGGGCTCGACCACCGCGACGATGCTGTTCGACGACGTCCGCGTTCCGGTCGAGCGGCGCCTCGGCGACGAGGGCCAGGGGCTCGCGATCGCGCTGGCCGGGCTCGACTCCGGGCGGCTGGGCATCGCCGCGGTCGCCACGGGCGTCGCCCAGGGCGCCCTCGACGCCGCGGTCGCCTACGCCAAGGAGCGCGAGGCGTTCGGCGTGCCGATCATCGACCACCAGGGGCTGACGTTCCTGCTGGCCGACATGGCCGCCGCGGTCGAGTCGGCCCGGGCCACCTACCTGGCGGCGGCGCGCCTGCGCGACCTCGGGCGTCCGTTCTCGCGCCAGGCCTCGATCGCCAAGCTCGTCGCGACCGACAACGCGATGAAGGTGACCACGGACGCGGTGCAGGTCCTCGGCGGCGCGGGCTACACGAAGGACTTCCCCGTCGAGCGCTACTTGCGCGAGACGAAGGTGATGCAGATCTTCGAGGGCACCAACCAGATCCAGCGCCTCGTCATCGGGCGCGACCTCAAGAAGCGCGGCTGACCCCGCGCCCGCGACCCCGCTCCACTTTCCCGCCGCGCCCGCAACCCCGCTCCACTTTTGGACGTGGATTCACGTCCCGCGGGCGATTCGGCGTGAATCCGTTTCCAAAAGTGGGGGAGGGGGGCCGCGGCGCGGGGCGGGTGACCCCGGCGCGTGCGACCGTGAGGATGTGGATGCCGGTGTCCACCTCCCGCAGATCGACTTCACCGCGACGCCGTTGGACGGCTCCCACCTCGCGGAGGTGGTCGACGCCGCCCGCGACCTGGGCTTCGCCGCACTGTCGGCCAACGACCACCTGACCTTCCCGAGCCCGTGGTCCGACGGCCTCGTGCTGCTGGCCGCCGCGGCGCCGCGCTCCGGCGACCTCGAGCTCGTCACCAGCGCGGCGCTGCCGGTCCTGCGCGGGGCACGCGGGTACGGGGCGGCGATGCTGACCCTCGAGCGGCTGGCGCCGGGACGGGTCGTGGCGGGCGTGGGGCCGGGGTCGTCGCGCTCGGACTACGCCCTGGCCGACGTCCCGTGGGAGGAGCGGTGGTCGCGCTTCGATGCCGCCCTGGAGGTGCTGAGGGCGCAGTTCGCGAGCCACGGGTCGCGGGGGCAGGTGCCGCTCTGGGTGGCCAGCTGGGGCTCGCCGGCGGGCATCGACCGCGTGGCGCGGTACGGCGACGGGTGGCTGGCGTCGGCATTCCACACGACCCCGGCGGAGTTCGGGCGCACGCGCGAGAGCCTGGCGCAGGAGTGCCACCGGCTCGGACGCGCCGAGCCTGCGCACGCGCTCGTCACGATGTGGACCTGGGTCACCCAGGACACCCGCATCGCCGAGCGGGTGCTGACGAACCTGCTGGCGCCTGCCGTCGACCGCGATCCTGAGGCGCTGCGCGGCCGGGTGTGCGTCGGCCCCGTCGAGACCTGCGCGCAGCTGCTGTCCGAGTACGCCGCGCAGGGCTGCCGCCGGGTGCACTTCTGGCCCGTGGGTGACGAGACGCGCCAGCTCCAGCGGCTCGCCGAGGAGGTCCTGCCTCTCGTGGCGGCCGCGCCCCCGGTGTCAACCGGCTGAGGCCCGGCTCGCGGTCACCCGCTGGAGCAGCGCCACCATCGTGGTGGCGGCGGCCGGACGGAAGGGATCGACCGGACACGCCACCAGGACCTCGCGGGTCGGCGTCGGGCCCTGCAGGGTCCTGACCTCGACGCCGGCGATCCGGCGCGAGGCCACGAGACCCGGGACCACGGCGATGCCCAGTCCGGCGGCGACGAACGCCTGCACGGCGAGGTAGTCGTCCGACGCGATCCCCACGCGCGGCTCGAAGCC
>JBEVDF010000074.1:0-3844 GCA_040514145.1 Aeromicrobium sp. | reverse complement strand
CCGGCCTCGAAGTCCCGCGTGCCCACGCCCGTGTGGCCCGAGGGCCTCGAGTACTACCCCTCGGAGGGCGCCGGCGAGGTCCAGTCCCCGCTGCGCGGCAAGGTGGCCCGCACCCTCTCCATCGGCGACCGCGTGCTCTTCCGCCACGCCAAGGCCGGCGAGATGTGCGAGCGGTTCGACCGGGTCGCGATCGTCGACGCCGCCGGCCACGCCTCACTCACCCCCACCTACCGGGGGGAGGGGAAGAACTTCGGATGACCACGTGGAGCAACTGGGCCGGGAACGTCACGGCCAGCCCCGACGCGATCGAGCACCCCGCCTCCACCGAGGAGGTCGTCGCTCTCGTGCTCGCCCACCCGCGGGTGAAGGCCGTCGGGGCCGGGCATTCGTTCACGCCGATCGCGGCGCCCGAGGGAGTGCAGCTGCGACTCGGCCGGATGAACCGCGTCCTGCACGCCGACACCGTGAGCGGGCTCGTGCGCGTGCAAGCGGGCATCTCGCTGCACGACCTGAACCGCCGGCTCGACGCGCTGGGTCTCGCGCTGCCGAACCTCGGTGACGTCGACCCGCAGTCGGTCGCCGGCGCCACCTCGACGGGCACCCACGGCACCGGCGCGAGGCTCTTCGGCATCGCCCGCGCCGTGGCCGCGCTGCAGCTGGTCACCGCCGACGGCCAGGTGCTCGAGATCGACGCCGGCCACGACCTGTTCGATGCCGCGCGCGTGGGCCTGGGCGCCCTCGGGATCGTCACCGAGGTCACGTTGCAGTGCGTCCCCGCGTTCCTGCTGCACGCCCGCGAGGAGCCGATGCCGCTGTCGGCCGTGATGGCCGACCTCGACACCCTCGTGGACGGCAACGACCACTTCGAGTTCTACTTCTTCCCCCACACCGACAAGGCGCTGACGAAGCGCAACAACCGGGTCGCCGAGGGCACCGAGCGCGCGCCCCTGCCGCGCTGGCGGCACGCCCTCGACGACGAGTTCCTCTCGAACACGGTCTACGAGCGGGTGCAGCGGATCACCACCCGCCACCCCGCGCTGATCCCGCGGATCAACACCCTCTCCGGATCGCTGCTCGGGGCGCGCGAGTACACCGACGCGTCCCACGAGGTCTTCGTCTCGCCGCGCCGGGTGCGCTTCCGCGAGTCCGAGTTCGCGCTGCCGCGGGCGGCCGCCGCCGAGGCGATCGCCGAGATGCAACGCTGGTACGCCTGCACCGACCAGTACGTGTCGTTCCCGGTGGAGGTCCGCTTCACCGCGGCCGACGACATCTGGATGTCCACCGGCTTCGAGCGCGACAACGTCTACATCGCGGTGCACCAGTACCACCGCACCGACCCGACGGCCTACTTCGCGGCGATGCAGGACATCTTCACGGCGCACGAGGGCCGGCCCCACTGGGGCAAGATGCACACCCTCGGCGCCGACCACCTCCGCACGGTCTACCCGAGGTTCGACGACTTCGTCGCCGCGCGCGACCGCCTCGACCCCGAGCGCACGTTCACCAACGCCTACCTGCGGCAGGTGCTGGGCGACTGAGCGCGGGCCTCAGGCGCGAGTCTGGCTGATCGCGTAGAGCGTGATGCCCGCCGCCACACCGGCGTTGAGCGACTCGAGCGTGGACGACATCGGGATCGACACGAGCTGGTCGCAGGTCTCGCCGACGAGGCGCGACAGGCCCTTGCCCTCGCTGCCGATGACGACCACGAGCGGCTCGTTGCCCAGATCCATCTCGGGCAGCGACACGTCACCGTCGGCGGCCAGGCCGATGACCATGAGGCCAGCCTCCTGGTACGCCTTGATCTGGCGCGTGAGGTTGGTGGCCCGGGCGACCGGCACCCGCGCGGCCGCACCGGCCGAGGTCTTCCACGCCGCCGCGGTCATCTGCGCCGCGCGCCGCTCGGGGATCACGACGCCGTGCACGCCGAAGCCGGCCGCCGAGCGCACGATCGCGCCCAGGTTCCGCGGGTCGGTGATGCTGTCGAGCATGACGATCAACGGCTTCTCGCCGCGCTCGGCCGCAAGCTCGAGCAGCTCGTCGGGGTCGGCGTACTCGTAGGCCTCGAGCTTGGCGGCGATGCCCTGGTGGACGGCGCCGGACGTGATGCGGTCGAGCTCGACGCGCGCCACCTCCAGCAGCGGCACGTGCAGGTCGGCGGCGAGCTGGAAGATCTCGCGCACGCGGTCGTCGCGGTCGATGCCCTCGGCCACCTGCAGCGACAGCACGGGCACGTTCGCCCGCAGCAGCTCGACCACCGAGTTCCGGCCGACGACCAGCTCGGGGCCGTCGTCGTTGCGGCGCTTGGGCCGGCCGGACTGGCGCTTGTCGGCCGCCTTGGCCATCTTGTACTTCTTGTGGTTGGGACGATCCTCGGCGCGGGGCGTCGGCCCCTTGCCCTCGAGTCCCTGCCGGCGCCGACCACCAGAGCCGGCGGTGGGGTTCCCCTTGCCGGTCTTCTTGATCGCGCCCTTGCGCTTGCTGTTGCCGGCCATCAGTGGCCACCCTTCAGGTTCCAGCGGGTCCCCGAGGGCGTGTCCTCGAGTTCGATCCCCGCAGCAGTCAATTGGTCGCGCAGCTCGTCGGCACGAGCCCAGTCCTTCGCCGCCTTCGCCTCGGCGCGCGCGGCGATGAGCGCTTCGACGAGCTGGCTGAGCGCCTCCGTGGCCGCACCCGACTCGCGCTGGGAGCCCCACGTGAGCGGGTCGAGGCCCAGCACGTCGAGCATGGCGCGCACGGAGGCCAGCGTGTCAGCGAGCCGCACGGTGTCGCCGTCGGCGAGCTGGCGGTTGCCCTCGCCGATCGCGGCCTGCAGCACCGCGAGCGCGGCAGGCACGGAGAGGTCGTCGTCCATCGCCTCGGCGAACGCCGCCGGAACGGGGCCCGGCTCACCGGCTCCCACGAGCTCGGTCGCGCGGACGCAGAAGCCCTCGATGCGCTCGAACGCCGTGACCGCCTCGGCGAGCGACTGCTCGCTGAACTCGATGATCGAGCGGTAGTGGGCGGCGACGAGGTAGTAGCGCAGCGCGATCGCGGGGACGCGCTTGACGACCTCGCTGACCGAGAGGGTGTTGCCGACGCTCTTGCTCATCTTGGAGTTGCCCAGGTTGAGCATCGCGTTGTGCATCCACACCCGGGCGAACGCCTGGCCGGCCGCGCGCGACTGGGCCAGCTCGTTCTCGTGGTGCGGGAAGCGCAGGTCGAGGCCGCCGCCGTGGATGTCGAACTCGTGGCCGAGGTACTTCGCGGCCATCGCCGAGCACTCGAGGTGCCAGCCCGGGCGGCCGCGGCCCCACGGGGTGGGCCACGAGGCGGACTCGGGCTCGTCGGCCTTGCGGCCCTTCCACAGCGCGAAGTCGCGGGGGTCGCGCTTGCCCTCGGGCGGCGCGTCGGCAGCGGCCTGCATGTCGTCGATCCGCTGGTTGGAGAGCTGGCCGTAGTCGGGCCACGACCGCACGTCGAAGTAGACGTCGCCGGAGCCGTCGGTGGCCAGATAGGCGTGACCGCGCTCGATCAGCGTCTGGATCATCTCGATCATCTCCGGCACGTGGCCGGTGGCGCGGGGCTCGTAGGAGGGCGGGCGGCAGCCCAGGACCTCGTAGGCCGCGTGCAGCGCGCGCTCGTTCTCGTAGGCGACCTCGAACCAGGGGCGGCCCTGTTCGAGGCCCTTCGCGAGGATCTTGTCGTCGATGTCGGTGACGTTGGCGATGATCGTGACCCGGTACCCCGAGCGCTCCAGCCAGCGCCGCAGCACGTCGAAGACCAGCTCCTTGCGGATGTGGCCGATGTGCGGCGGGCCCTGCACGGTCAGCCCGCAGTGATAGATGCCGACCTGGCCGGGCACGAC
>JBEVDF010000319.1:0-7508 GCA_040514145.1 Aeromicrobium sp. | reverse complement strand
CGCGCGTCGGGGGAGCGGCGGCCGCGGTCGCGGGTCATGGCCCGGCGGACCAGCGCGTCGAGGTAGGGCGGGATGCCGGGCTGCAGCGTCGACGGCGCGGCGACGTCCTCGTTGACGTGCAGGTGGGCCACGGCCAGGGGCGAGTCGCCGGTGTGCGGCTTGGAGCCCGTGAGCATCTCGAACAGCATCGCGCCGCACGCGTAGACGTCGGTGCGCGGATCGGCACCCTGGTGCGTGATGACCTCGGGTGCGAGGTAGGAGACGGTGCCCACCAGCACGCCGTCGAACGTGGACTCGTTGCTGATCGCGCGCGCCAGGCCGAAGTCGGCGAGCTTCACCTCGCCCGTGGTGGAGATGAGGACGTTCTCGGGCTTGATGTCGCGGTGGATCAGCCCGGCGTCGTGCGCGGCCGAGAGGGCCATGAGCACCGGCTCGAGGTAGGAGAGCGCCCGCCGCGGGGGCATGGGCGCCTCCTCGCGCAGCACGTCGCGCAGGGTGCGGCCGGGGACGTACTCCATCACGAGGTAGATCGTGTCGCCGTCGACGCCCTGGTCGTAGACCGAGACGATGCCCCGGTGGTTCAGCTTCGCGGCCGACTGGGCCTCGCGGACGAAGCGCTCGGGGGTGTCCTCGAGGTCGGTGTCGGGGTGCATGATCTTGACCGCGACGATCCGGTCGAGCCGCAGGTCGGTGGCGCGGAACACGCTGGCCATGCCGCCGCGAGCGATGCGTTCGTGGATCACGTAACGCTGGTCGAGCGTGCGCCCGACCAGTGCGTCGTCATCCGTGAGCGTCATGCCCGCCTCCCTTGGAACACCTTGATTCTAAGGGCTCGGGCCCCATCAACCGTGATCGCCGGATCAGCGGACGCGTCGGACGGCCGCGTCGACCAGCGGCTCGAGCAGCTCCACGGCCGACGGGCCGATCGCGGCGATGGCACGCAGGGACTGCTCGACCAGGCGGTCGATGTCCGATTCGACCTCGGCGAGGGCTCCGCTGGATGCGATGAGGTCGCGCAGTTCGTCGACGCCGTCCTCGGTGCCCAGCAGGGCCAGCACCCGCTCGTCGCCACACACCTGGGCCGTGCGGGCGACCAGCACGGTGCGCTTGCCCTCGCGCAGGTCGTCGCCGGCCGGCTTGCCCGTGTCGGCCGGGTCCCCGAAGACGCCCAGCACGTCGTCGCGCAGCTGGAACGCCTCGCCCAGCGGGAGGGCCACCTCGGTGAGCTGGGCGAGCAGCGCGTCGTCGCCGCCGGCGAGCGCGGCGCCCACGTGCAGGGGCCGCTCGATCGTGTACTTGGCCGACTTGAAGCGGATCACGTGCATCGCGCTGTCGACGTCGAGCCGGTCGCGGGTCTGGGCCAGGACGTCGAGGAACTGGCCCGAGACCACCTCGGACTTGCAGGCGTCCCACAGGCGCGCGGTGCGGGCGTCGGGCTCGGCGCGCCGGAGGTGCTCGTCGGCCCACGAGAGCATCAGGTCGCCCACCAGGATCGCGACGCGGGCGCCGAACCGGTCGGCGGCGCCGTGTCCGTGCGCGGCGGCGTGACGGGCCTCGAACTCGCGGTGCACGCTCGGGCGACCCCGGCGCGTGTCGGAGCCGTCCATCAGGTCGTCGTGCACGAGGGCGCTGCCCTGGAGCCACTCGAACGCGGCACCGGCGGCGGCGACCCGCTCGGCGGCGGGTGCCCCTCCGGCCAGCAGCCAGCCGGCATGGCAGAAGGTCGGACGGAAGAGCTTGCCCCCGGCGGTGAAGTCCACCGCCGCGTCGACGAGGTCGCCGACGGCGGGGTCCAGATCGGTCAGCAGGTGGCGCTGGTCCTCCACGAAGGAGTCCAGCTGTCGGGCGACAGCTGTCCGAAAGGTGGGATCGGCTGCCGGGCTGTTCACGTCGGTGACGATACCGTTGTGGCCATGCCCGACTCCGACGACGCCGTGCTCGACGACCCGATCCTGCAGGCCCTGGCCGCTGATCGTCCTGCGGTCTCGTTCGAGTTCTTCCCGCCGAAGGACGACGACGGCGAAGCCCAGCTCTGGCGCACGATCGCCGACCTCTCGCCGCTGGAGCCGACGTTCGTGTCGGTCACCTACGGCGCGGGCGGCACCAGCCAGGACCGCACCGTGCGGATCACCGAGCGGATCGCGCGCGAGGCGCCGATGCCGCCGGTCGGTCACCTCACCCTCGTCGGGCAGAGCCGCGGCGAGATCGAGACGGTGCTCAAGCAGTACGTCGCAGCAGGCGTCCAGCACGTGCTGGCCCTGCGCGGCGACCCGGTCGGCGGCCCGCGGGCGCCGTGGGAGCCGCACCCCGACGGCATGGACCACGCGATCGACCTGGTCGCCCTGGTGCACGAGGTCGGCGGGCTCTCCGTGGGCGTGGCCGCGTTCCCCGAGGGCCACCCCGACTGCGACGGCCTCGACGAAGACGCCGACGTGCTCGTCGCCAAGGCGCGCGCCGGTGCCTCCTTCGCGATCTCGCAGCTGTTCTTCCGGGCCGACGACTACTTCGGTCTCGTGCGCCGCGTGCGCGACCGGGACTGCGACCTGCCGATCGTCCCGGGCATCATGCCGATCCTGAACTTCGGCCAGGTCGCCCGGATGGCCGAGCTGTCCGGCGCCGAGATGCCGCGCGAGGTGCTCGACCAGATCGAGCCCATCGCCGACGACCGCGCCGCGGTGCGCGCCAAGGGCATCGAGCTCGCCACCCAGCTGTGCCGCGACCTGCTCGCCGGTGGCGCCCCGGGCCTGCACTTCATGACCCTCAACCGGTCGCCCGCCACGCGCGAGATCTTCGATCAGCTCCGGGCCGACGGCCTCGTCTGACCCACCGGCCCCCCAACGTGCGGGGTTTCCCCCTACCGCGGCGCGGCACCGAGGTGGGCCGCCAGTGCGGCGGTGCCCATGCCGGTGATCTCCAGGCCCGCGCCGGGGGCGGCGGCGGCGCCGACGAGCCACAGCCCTTCCTGCGGACTCCGCGCGGCGAGAGGCAGCTCTGACAGGGCCGGGGGAGCGGGGACGGTCTCGTGCCAGGTGACGTGCGGCCGCAGATCGCGCCCGTGCCGGGCCAGCGTCTCCAGCGGATCGACGCCGGCCGGAGCCTCGAACACCCAGCCGTCATCGCCCGACCTCCAGCCGCGCACGACGTCGCGCCCGTGCACGACCAGGTCGTCCGGGGCCTCCGCGCCGGTCAGGCGGACGGCGGTGAGGGTGCGGGTGGCGTCCGGCGTCGAGCCGACGGCCCACACGACCACGTCGGCGTGTCGCTCGGTGCCGTCCGCGAGCACCACGCCGTCGACCACCCCGGAGGTCACGGAGGGCTCCGCCACCTCCACTCCGGTCTCGACGGTGACCTTCCGCTCCTTCAACCGCGTCAGCAGCGCCGCGGCGAGTCCGGCGCTGCCGCCGTCGAACCGCCACCGGCCGAAGTTCCGCTCCACGTAGTGCCAGACGGCCAGGACCGCCGGAGCCTCCTCGTCCACCCCGGGCAGCTCGGCGCCGATCCGGCGCAACCGCGGGTCGCCGGCGGCGCGAGCCAGCTGGCGCAACGACCGGTCGGCCAGGGGCGCCTCCGCGGCGGAAGCGCCCACCGGATGCGCCGCCTCGAAGACGGTCCGCCGCACGGTGTCCCACGGGTCGGCGAGCTCGTCGACCCACGGCGACCACGGGTCGGACCCGAACGCGGCGGTGACCGCGTCGTGCTGGGCGCCGCGCGTGCCGAAGGGCAGGTCGAGCGCCGCGGTGCGGCGTGGCCAGCGCGCGCCGACCACGTGGCGGCGCGGGCCCGAGGGGGAGATGGCGATGAGGGCGTCCATCGGGCGCCCGGACTTGCGGAAGAGGTCGCGAAAGACGCCGGGCAGCGTCACGCTGTCGGGCCCCGCGGCCCAGCGCCGGTCGCCGATGGTGTGGCCGAGCAGGAGGCCGCCGGGCTCGGGGTCGCGTTCGAGGACGGTCACGTCGTGCCGCAGCTTCGCCAGCCGGGCGGCGGCGGACAGTCCGGCGAAGCCGCTGCCCACGACCAGGATCCGCGCCACCGTCACCCTCTCCGCTCGCGGCGTCGCGCCCGTGTCCGCCGCACGGCGCGCCACAGCCACAGGAAGAGCGAGACCCCGAGCACGAGGGCGACCGCGGTGACGGCCAGCGCGATCCACGGATGGGCCAGCGCCAGCAGGACGACCGCCACGACGCTCACGTCCTCGCCGACGCTGATCGCGGCGTTCGAGAAGGGCTCGGGCGAGGTGTTCACCGCGGCGCGCACGCCGGACTTCACGCCGTGCGAGGCCAGCGCGGTGCCACCGCCGAGAGCGGCGAGCAGGGCCGGGTCGATCTCGCCGCCGTACTCGGCCAGCTTCCACGCCACGACCGCGCCGACCACCGGGCGCACCACCGTGGAGATCGCATCCCACGCCGAGTCGAGCCACGGCACCTTGTCGACGACGAACTCGACGGTGAACATCGTCAGGCTCAGTCCGATGACCCACCAGTCGCCGAAGCCGGCCGGGACCCACTCCGAGCCTCCGGCGCGCGCGACGATCCCGAGGACCGCCACGGTGGCCCAGGCGTTCACGCCGCTGGCCCAGCCGGTGGCGAAGACGAGGGCGGCGAGATCCATGCCGCGACCGTATCGCGAGGGGGACCGGTACTCGATCGCGCTCCGGAGGCTGTGGGAAGGTGGCGTCATGGGTCCGATCCGTGGCGTGCTGGCGTGGCAGTCCGTGCTCGACGCGTTGGTGCAGGCCGGTGCCGCTCCTGATGGCTCGGGCTCCCTCCACGTCCTCGACCTCGGTGGGGGAACGGGGTCCGACGCGGTCCGCGTCGCGGGCCTCGGTCACCGGGTCGTCGTGGTCGATCCCAGCCCCGATGCCCTCGCGGCCTCCGCTCGACGCGCCGCCGAGGCGGGCGTGGAGGTCGAGGGCCGGTTGGGGGACTCCACCGATCTCGCCGAGCACGTGCCGCCGGCCAGCATCGACCTGGTGATCTGTCACGGCGTGCTGGAGCACGTCGTCGACCCGGCCCAGGCCGTGGGTGCGGCGCGGGCCGTGCTGCGACCCGGCGGCTGGCTCAGCGTCGTGGTCGCCGGACGCGTCGCCACCATCGCCGCCCGGGCCGCCGCGGGGGACTTCGCCGCGGCGCGCGCCCTCGTCGACGCCGTACCGGACGCGACGTGGGACATCGACGGTCTCGGCCCGCGCCGGTGGTACGTCGACGAGCTCGAGCAGCTGCTGGCGGACCAGGGACTGACGCCGGTGCTGAGCCAGGGCGTGCGGGTGCTGAGCGACGAGGTGCCGGGCGTCGTGGTCGACGGATCGGCCGGTGCCCGCGAGGAGTTGTTCGGCCTCGAGCAGGCGATTCGCCGGATTCCGCAGTTCGCAGGACGTTCGGCTGGTTTGCAGACCATGGCCCGCCTAGAATCAACGTCAAACCTCTGATCAAGGAGTCACCGTGCCACTGTCGGACGAAGAGGCCCGGCTGCTCGCCCAGTTGGAGCAGTCGCTGGCCGCCGAGGATCCCGAGTTCGCGTCCACGTTGCGCGGCTCCAAGTTGATCGCGCACAACCGTCGTGTCGCGGCCATCTGCGTTGTGGGTTTCCTGGCCGGTGTCGCCATGCTGTTGGGCGGAGCCGTGTCCAAGATGACCTGGATCGGTGCCCTGGGCTTCGTGGCGATGGTGGCCGCCGCCTACTTCTTCGTCCGAGCCTGGCGTCGCGGCATCAGCGGTGCCCAGGAGGTCAGCGGCCCGACCCCGGCGTCGCCGAAGGGCTCCGGCTCCTTCGTCGAACGCATGGAGGAGCGCTGGCAGCGCCGCCAGGACGACGGGATCTGATCCCGACCACCGCACCCACGCCCACGAGGCCCCGCCGATCGGCGGGGCCTTCGCCATGTCCGGCCCGCGACGGGCCTCGACGCCCTGATTTCTCCCCACTTCGCTCCACCCGCCCGCCATCACTGAGATGGCGGGCTTTTGTCATTCCAGTCCCACGCGACACGCCCGTCCCTTGACGGAAAGTGGGTGGATGGTGGAGCGTTGTGGGTTAAGGTGGGGCGTAGTGGTGGAAACACCGGACTTCGACCTCGGAGGAGAGCGACGTGGAGCAAGGAGGACGCGATGACCGCACCGGCATCGACGCACTTCTTCGGCACGTTCACGCCGCGCCTCGACGAGAAGGGTCGGCTCTTCCTGCCGGCGAAGTTCCGCCCGCTGCTCTCGGACGGCGTGGTGCTGACCCGCGGCCAGGAGCACTGCATCTACGGCTGGACGCCCGAGGCGTTCGACGACTTCTCCGGACGGGCCCGGCAGGCCTCGTTCACGAACCGGCAGGCGCGGAACTTCGTCCGCATGCTCTTCGGTGGAGCGGCGCACGAGACGCCGGACAAGCAGGGACGCGTGCCCGTGTCGCAGCTGCTGCGCGACTGGGCCGGCCTGGACCGCGACTGCACGGTCGTGGGCACGGGCGAGCGGTTCGAGATCTGGGACTCGGCTCGCTGGAACGACTTCTCCGACGAGCACGAGGAGGGCTTCGCCGACTTGTCGGAGGAGATCTTCCCCGGGATCTTCTGAGCACCTCGACGGTGGGGCGCGATGCCCGCCTGAGGGGTTCTGACGTCACTTCCCCGGCGTCAGAACTCTGCAGGCGGGGATCGGGCCCCATCGGCGTGCCGACGTGCCGCGGCGAGGTCGCATGAACGCCCGGCACGTCCCGGTGATGCTGGACCGCGTCGTGTCGGAGTTCGCCCCGGTCGTGGAGCTGCACGAGCACCCGGTGATCATCGACGCGACGCTCGGCCTGGGCGGACACACCGAGGCGATGCTCACGCGCTACCCGTCCCTGCACGTCATCGGCATCGATCGCGACCCCGAGGCGCTGCGCCGGGCGGGGGAGCGCCTCGCTCCCTTCGGCGACCGCTTCGAGGCCGCCCACGCCGTCTACGACGAGATCCCCGAGGTCGTCGAGGCCACCGGCCGCACGAGCGTCGACGGGGTCCTGTTCGACCTCGGCGTCTCCTCGATGCAGCTCGACCTGGCCGACCGCGGCTTCGCGTACGCCCAGGACGCCCCGCTGGACATGCGGATGAACTCCGAGGACGAGCTCACCGCAGCCGGCGTCCTCAACACGTACGAGGAGAACGACCTCGCCCGGATCCTGCGCGAGTACGGCGAGGAGAAGTTCGCCCGCCGCATCGCGAAGGAGATCGTCAAGGAGCGCGAGACGCAGCCCTTCGACCGCAGCGCCCAGCTCGTCGACCTCATCCGCCGCTGCATCCCGGCACCGGCGCGGCGCACCGGCGGCAACCCCGCCAAGCGCACGTTCCAGGCGCTGCGCATCGAGGTCAACGACGAGCTCGGCGTCTACCGCCGGGCCCTGCCGGCCGCGCTCGACCTGCTGTCGGTGGGCGGGCGCGTCGTCGTGCTCTCGTACCACTCGCTGGAGGACCGGATCACGAAGCGCGTGATCACCTCCGCCACCACGTCCACGGCGCCGCGGGACCTTCCCGTGGTGCCGGAGTCCATGCT
>JBEVDF010000062.1:0-3724 GCA_040514145.1 Aeromicrobium sp. | reverse complement strand
AGCGGGCGGGTGACCAGGCCGTTGCCGTGCTCGCGGGTCGTGAACCGCGGCAGGATCGCGATGCCGTGCCCCCCGGCGACGAGCGCCTCGACGATGCTGTTGTCCGAGATCCGCTGGGCGATGCGGACCGGCTCGCCCGTGGCCGCGACGACCTGGCTGAGCACCCGGTCGAAGGGATAGTCGTGCGGCACCCCGATCCAGGTCTCGCCGACGACGTCGCGTGGCGACAGGCTGGTCTTGCGGGCCAGCGCGTGGCCCTCCGGCAGAGCGACGTCGAGCGGCTCGCTCATCAGCGGCACGACCTGGAGGCCGCGGTCGTGCCACGACGCGGCGGTCGTCGGTGAGTCTGCGATGACGACGTCGTAGTCCGGTGTCAGGTCGGCGAAGTCGACCGTCACCCCGTCCTCGTCCGAGCAGACCAGCTCGACCTCCGGCACGTCGGCCATCCGGGTCAACAGGCCGGGCAGCAGCATCTCTCCACCGGTCGGGAACGTCGCGACCCGGACCACGCCGGCCGGCCCCGCCATGTACTCCCGCCACTGGCCCTCGGCCCGCTCGATCGCGACCGCGATCTCGGTCGCCGTCTGGGCCAACGCGCGGCCCGCCGCGGTCAGCGCGATGCCTCGCCCCGCAGGCTGCACGAGCGTGTATCCGGCCTCCCGCTCGAGCACCTTGAGCTGCTGCGACACCGCCGACGGTGTGACCTTCATCGCGTCCGCCACGGCACCGACAGTGCCCCTCTCGGCGAGTTCCCTCAGCAGAGCCAGTCGATTCACATCCATGTAGCAACTCTACATGTTAGGCGTAGGAATGTTTGCTTGTCCTTGATGGTTAAACATCTCATAGTAGAACTACGAGCCACTGGGGTTCGTACTCGGAGCCTTGAAGGAGGCCACCATGATCATCGCCATCATCCTCGGGGCGATCACCGTCGTCGGAATCACCAAGACCGTCCGCGCCGTGTCCACCGACAGCTTCGGCCCCGTGCCCACGCGCACGTACCCGAACATGTTCAGCGTTCGCTGAACCCCCTGACCCGGGACCCCCGCACCGCCCCTCCGGACGGTCGCGGGGGTCTCGTCGTTCCTGGGGGCGCTCGATACCGTCGGGGTCATGATGACCACCGGGTTCGACCTCGACATGACGCTGATCGACTCCCGGCCGGGGATCAAGGCGGTGTACGACCGACTGGTCGTCGAGTCAGGCACGGCGATCGACACCGAGCTCGTCATCTCCCGGCTCGGCCCGCCGCTCGAGTGGGAGCTTGCCCAGTGGATGCCGGAGGCCGACGCCGAGCGTTGGGCCGACCGCTACCGCGAGCTCTACCCCGAGCTGGCCCTTCCGCTCGTCGAGGCCCTGCCCGGCGCCCACGCCGCGATCGGCGCCGCCAACGCCCGCGGGCGCTCGATCCTCATCACCGCCAAGCACGGCCCCAACGCCCAGCTGCATGTCGACCGCCTCGGCCTGGAGGTCGCCGAGGTCTTCGGTCGCGCCTGGCGGGAAGGCAAGGCCGACGTGCTGCGCGCCCAGGGCGCCACGACGTACGTCGGCGACCACGCCCACGACATGGAGGCGGCGGTCTCGTCCGGCGCATTCGGCGTGGGGCTCACCACGGGACCCTGCAGCGCCGACGAGCTGCGCGATGCGGGAGCCGGGATCGTGCTCGGCTCGCTCGAGGAGTTCCCGGCATGGTTCGGCGCGCACGCCGCCTTGAGCGTGTGACCGGCCCGACAGCGGCGGATTCGGCATTCTGCTTGTCTTTGCACCCCGCGGGGGCGGATACTTAAGTTACTTCCCAGTAGCAAGCTGCCATCGCAGCGCATACCCCCCAAAGGAATGCTGGCATGAGCCATTACAAGAGCAACCTCCGCGACGTCGAGTTCAACCTCTTCGAGCTGTTCAACCGGCAGGAGATCCTGGGCCAGGCCCCCTTCGACGAGATCGACACGGACACCGCCCGCAGCATCGTCAGCGAGATCGACCGCATCTCCCGCGAGGACCTGGCCGCGTCGTTCATCGACGCCGACCGCAACCCGCCGGTGTATGACGCTGACGCCAAGTCCGTCACGATGCCCGAGGCGTTCGTCAAGAGCTACAACACCTGGATGGACGCCGAGTGGTGGCGCCTTCAGGTCCCCGAGGAGCTCGGCGGGCAGCGCGCCCCCGGCTCGCTGATCTGGAGCACCGCGGAGTTCGTCCTCGGCGCCAACCCCGCCGTCTGGATGTTCGGCTGCGGCCCCGCGTTCGCGCGGATCGTGTTCGAGAACGGCATCGAGCGGGACAAGAAGATCGCCCAGCACATGATCGACCGCCGCTGGGGCGCCACGATGGTCCTGACCGAGCCCGACGCGGGCTCCGACGTCGGCGCCGGCCGCACCAAGGCCACCCCGAACGCCGACGGCACCTGGAACATCGAGGGCGTCAAACGGTTCATCACCTCCGCCGAGGCCGACCTCAGCGACAACATCATCCACATGGTGCTCGCGCGCCCCGTGGGCGTGGAGGGCGTGGGCGGACCCGGCACCAAGGGCCTGAGCCTGTTCATCGTGCCGAAGTACCACTTCGACGTCGAGACCGGTGAGCTCGGCGAGCGCAACGGCGCCTACGTCACCAACGTCGAGCACAAGATGGGCATCAAGGTGTCCAACACCTGCGAGCTCACCTTCGGCGACTCGGGCGTCGGCGGCGGCGAGCCGGCCGTCGGCTACCTGCTCGGCGAGGTGCACGACGGCATCGCCCAGATGTTCCAGGTCATCGAGAACGCCCGGATGATGGTCGGCACCAAGGCGATCGCCACCCTGTCGACCGGCTACCTCAACGCGCTCGAGTTCGCGAAGACCCGCGTGCAGGGGTCCGACCTCTCGCAGGCCTCGGACAAGACGGCCCCGCGGGTGACCATCACCCACCACCCCGACGTACGTCGCTCGCTGATGGTGCAGAAGTCGTTCTCGGAGGCCATGCGCTCGCTGGTGCTCTACACGGCCTCGTGGCAGGACCGCGTCCAGATCGCCGAGCACAACGGCGAGACCGACGAGCTGGCCATGCGCGTCAACGACCTGCTGCTCCCGATCGTGAAGGGCTACGGCTCGGAGCGCTCGTGGGTGCTGCTCGGCACCGAGTCGCTGCAGACGTTCGGCGGCTCCGGCTTCCTGCAGGAGTACCCCATCGAGCAGTACGTCCGCGACGCCAAGATCGACACCCTCTACGAGGGCACCACGGCGATCCAGGGCCAGGACTTCTTCTTCCGGAAGATCGTCAAGGACCAGGCCAAGGCGCTCGGCTACCTCGCCGGCGAGATCGAGGGCTTCATCAAGAGCGAGGCCGGCAACGGTCGCCTCAAGGTGGAGCGCGGGCTGCTGGCCAAGGCGCTCGAGGACGCGCAGGGCCTCGTCGGCCTGATGATCAACACCCTGATGAGCGCGGACGAGTCCGCCGAGGGTGGCGACATCAAGAACATCTACAAGGTGGGCCTGAACACCTCCCGCCTGCTGATGGTGCTCGGCGACGTCGTCTGCGCCTGGCTGCTCCTCAAGGGCGCCGAGGTGGCGCTGACGAAGCTGTCCGGCGAGGTGTCCGCGAGCGACAAGGCGTTCTACGAGGGCAAGGTGGCGGCCGCGCAGTTCTTCGCGCAGTACAACCTGCCCAAGCTGACCGCCGAGCTGGCCATCGCCGAGGCGACGGACCTGTCCCTGATGGAGCTCGACGAAGCGTCCTTCTGACGTCG
>JBEVDF010000251.1:0-8558 GCA_040514145.1 Aeromicrobium sp. | reverse complement strand
CTCCGCCGGCGTTCAGCGCGAGCCGGGGCGACGAGAACTGGCGGGTCACCGTGCTGACGGTGCGCCACGTGGCGCCCGCGTCGGAGGAGACCGAGGACACGATCTGGCCCGTCGCGGCGTTGCGCTCGAAGCGAAGCACGAGGTCGGTGGCCGTCACACCCGTGATGGCCTGCGCCGCGGGAGTGCCCGAGGTCTCGTTGACCGCCATGACGATCTGCCCGCCTGCGGTGGAGTGGTACGACCGCGCGAGCTCGAGGTAGTTGTCGTCGTTGTCGTAGATCACGATGCCCGCGTGCTGATAGTTCGCGACCGGCGCGGCCGACAGGCGCACCCGCACCGAGCTCCAGTTGCTGGGCAGATTGCGGAAGACCGTGTTGTCGGAGTTGTTCGACGTCGACCACAGGTCACCGCTGGTGGTGGGCAGACCGATCCCCTGCGCGGAGTACGTCGCCGTGTTGCCGGAGGTGCGTTCGGTGTCACGGGTCAGGCCCGCGCCGGTGCGGCCGCGGAAGTCCCAACCGTCAGCCACGAGCGCGGCGCGGTTCGGGTACCCGAGCGCGAACGTGCCCGCGCTGGGAGCCGGAGGGGTGGGCGTCGTCGTCGGCGTCGTCGTCGGCGTCGTCGTCGGCACCGTGGTGGGCGTCGTCGTCGGCGTCGTCGTGGGCGTCGTCGTCGGCGTCGTCGTGGGCGTCGTCGTGGGCGTCGTCGTCGGCTGGGTCGTGGGCACCGTGGTCGGCGTCGTCGTGGGCGTCGTCGTGGGCGTCGTCGTGGGCGTCGTCGTCGGCTGGGTCGTGGGCACCGTCGTCGGCTGGGTCGACTCGCTGGCCGCGACGACGACCTCGTCGTACACCGCGGTCGGCTGCGACGTGGTCTGCGTGTCGGCACCGGTCAGCAGCGCGAGGCGCGAGAACGCCCGCGTCGAGGTGACCGACCCGGCGGAGGTCCAGGTGGATCCGCCGTTCGTCGAGTAGGCCGCCGAGATGGTGTTGCCCGAACGGGTCAGGCGCAGGCGCAGGCTCGTCGCGGTCGAGGTCTGGGCCAGGACGATCTGGGCGTTGCCCGCGACCTCGTTGACCAGCGACACCTTGTGGCCCACGTTGAAGCTGCGGGTCAGCAGCACGTAGTTGTTGTCGTCGTCGTACACGCCGATGCCGGCGGACTGGTAGTTCCGCGTGGGGGCGAACGACGCGATGTTCAGCTCGACGCGGTTCCACCCCGTCGGCAGGTCGCGCAGCAGCGAGTTGCGCGAGTTGTTCATGGTCGACCAGACGTCACCGGTGTCCACGGGCACCCGCAGGCCGGCGGCCGAGTAGGCCACGACCGCACCGCTCGTGCGCTCGGTGTCGCGGACGGCACCCGCGGCGGTCTTCGCGCGGAAGTCCCAGCCGTCGGCCAGCAGCGCCTGGCGGTCGGGGTAGGTCAGCGCGTACCGCGCCTCACCGCGCGGCGTGACGTTCAAGGTCACGGGGATCGTGACCGGGCTGGCCGCGGCGCCCGCGCCGTGGACCTTGATCGATCCGGTGTGCGATCCCGCGGCGAGCGAGCCGGGCACCGCGCGAACGGTGAAGGACCCGTCGCCCGTGCCGGAGGCCGGCGACACCGAGAGCCAGGACTCGCCCGAGAGCACCTCGGCGGTCCACTGCAGCGTGCCCTCGCCCGCGTTGCGGACGCCGAGCGTCTTCTCGACGGCTGCGCCACCCTCGGCGGCCGTGAGGGTCAACGGCGCGTCGTCGGCGTCGAGGATCGGCGGGACCGTCTCGGACTTCAGCACCTTCACGGACTGCTTGCTCGTGGTGACGGACGAGGAGAAGTACAGCGTCGAGACGCCACCGTCGGTGCGGATCTGGAACGGCACCGACGCGCCGGCGACGCGGACGCCCGAGACGTGCGGCACCCCCGTGACGTCGACCGTGAAGGTCACCTTGTCGCGGGCCTTGACGAAGGCCTCGGCGTCTCGCTGGGGCACCTCGGGCAGGCCCAGGCGCCGGATCGAGAAGTCGACCGCCGCGTCGGTCTCGACGACGTCGTCGATCACCGTGCGGTTGCGCTGGTGGATGTACTTCACGACAGTGCCGATCGGCGCGTTCCACACGTCCTTCGTGGCGGCATAGGCGATCGCGCCGTCGTCGTTCGTCTCGGCGTGCAGCACCAGGTTGGCCCACTTGCCCTGACTCTGCGCCTGGTCGACGATCGTCTTGAGGTCGGCCGGCGGCGCGGGCGTGTGCTCGTGGGAGTTGAAGCTCTTCATGTCCATGAAGTCGGTCGGCGTCGTCTCCTCCAACGCGTTCCAGTTGTAGCCACGCGCCGAGAGGAAGTAGTCCGCGGCGATGACGCCGTACTCGACGTTCCGGAAGCCGCACGGCCACACCAGGCTCGAGACCTCGTCGGTCGAGCCTGTCGCCTGGGCGACGGCGCTGATGCTGCCGGTCATGTGCGAGATCAGGCTCGTGCGGCTGACCAGCGTGCACAGGTGGTAGAGCAGGTGCGAGCCGAGCTCCATCCCGCCGGCGTACATCTGGGGGTAGTCCGGCGGCGGCGTGGAGCCGTTCATCACGAAGGTGCCCTTGGTGCCCGCGGCCTTGAGCTCGGCCCAGCCCGAGGAGTAGCTGTCGTCGGTGGAGGAGCTGAAGGCGCCGCGATGGCCGTCCTTCCAGGTGGAGATGCCGACCGGGCCGGACGGGTTGACCACGACGCGCACGTCGACGGTCTGGCTCTGGTCCACCCCGGGCACGTCGTCGCGGATCGTGACCTGGGCCGAGTGGACGCCCACGGAGAGGTCGTCGCAGTCGGCGGTGACCGTGAACTGGGCCGGGCTGGGCCCGGACGTGGCCGACAGGGTGATCCACGACGCGTCGGCCGAGGCGACCCACGGCAGGTCGTCACCGGTCCAGGTGACGACCGAGACCTTCTGGCCGCCCTCGCACTGGACGTTGCTGCGGGTGCCGAAGGCGAGCTGGGACGGCGAGGCGTCGAGCACCGAGCGGCTGTAGTCGGCCACGGCCGCCGCCGGAGCGGACGGGGACGGGGACGGCGTCGGTGCGGTGGTGGGTGCGGTGGTGGGCGCCGCCGTGGTGGGCTCGCTGGTCGGCTCGCTGGTGGGGGCGGGCTCGGATGTCGGGGCGGTGGAGGGCGTCGGGTCCTGCATCTCCGCCGCGGCGGGGCCCTGGAGCGCCGCCGTCAGGACGACGAGCGCAGCGGCCATCGCTGCAGTGCGTCGCCCGGGAGGGTTGAGATGAAGCATCACGCCGTCCTTCGCAGATGGCCTCGGCATTCCCGCCCATTGCGACGCCTGAGACCCGATTTCTTCACACCATTGCCGCGCGGCGCGTCGTGAACATGACCGACCGCGAGCCCCCCGTGCAAGCAGCCTAACGACTGGAACGAGTGCACTTTGGCGCCTTGACCAATGTTGTGACCAGTGCGACTGATGGGGTGTAGAACGTCGTGCCGGACGGGCCGACCTTGCTGCCCATGAGGCCCCTGCGAACCACGTGATACAACCCCGGGCGCACCTCCTGTACCACGAGTTACAATGCGTAACTGGGATTTCATTTGTCACGTGAGTCACATGTGCCCCATACTTCAGGGGTGAACACCAAGACGTGGGCCCTGGGATCGCTTGTGGCGACGATCGCGACGGCCGTCCTCGTGGCCGGTGCGATCACGTCCGCCAAGGCCAGCACCCCCGCCCCGCGCACCGTCACGGCTGCGGCGACGGTGCCGAAGGGCAAGCTCAAGATCACGAATCCCACCCAGCGCGTGGTGGGCTGGTCCGGGTCGGTCCGCGTGACCCCGCTCGTGAAGAAGGGGTCCGGCGTCAAGGTCGTCTCGAAGCGGATCGACGTCTACCGCGCCAGCAAGCTGCACCAGGCGGACCGCACTGCCGTGCAGCTGCGACCGGGCGCCTACCGCCTCGTCATCAAGGTGAAGTCCAAGGCCAAGGGACGCACCAGCACCACCCGCCGCTCCCTGCGGCTCGTCGTGCGCCAGAACGCCTGCGCGACGTCGCCCGACGTGCGCGCCCTCAAGGTCGACGCGGCGTTCTCCCCGTCCGTGCAGGGCACCTCGGTGGCCCAGGCCCAAAGGCTCATGCGTTCGCCGGGAGTCCTCGAGCGGGTGGACGTGTCCGGGGTGCTGCAGCATTCCGCGCGCCTCACCGAGCTCTACGCCGACGACCCGAACGTGATGGCCCAGGCGAACGCCGAGCTGGCGCCGCTGCGCCGGCTCGCGGCCAAGGGCGTGCGCTCGATCCAGGAGCGCGAGTTCGCGGCCTGTGGTGTGGCGACCCGCTACGTCGGCGTCTTCGCCGAGGGCGAGCTCGTACAGCTCAAGCGCCTCTGACGCTCGACGCTCAGGAGTTGAAGGCGCTCTGCGTCTTCTCCAGGCCCACCGAGATCAGGCTCTCGACCGCGTCGGCGGCCTCCTGCGTGACGATGTCGGCCTCGGTGCGCTCGGTCTTGGTGAACGGCTTCAGCACGAAGTCGTGCACCGGCTGTTGGCCCGGCGGGCGGCCGATCCCGAAGCGCACGCGCAGGAAGTCACCCGTGCCGATCGACTGACGGATCGACTTGAGGCCGTTGTGCCCGTTGTCGCCTCCGCCGAGCTTGCAGCGCAGCGAGCCCAAGGGGAGGTCGAGCTCGTCGTGGATGACGATCAGGCGCTCGGGCGGGACGTCGTAGTACTTCATCAGCGACGAGACGGCTCCGCCGCTCTCGTTCATGTACGAGCGCGAACGGCCCAGGACCGTGCGCTCGCCCACGAGCAGGCCGGAGACGATGTCCGCGCGGGCCGCCTTCAGAGACGAGAACCGGCCGCCCATGCGGGCGGCCAGCTCATCGGTCACGTGGTACCCGACGTTGTGCCGGGTGGCGGCGTAGGACGGGCCGGGGTTCCCCAGCCCGACGACCAACCAGGTCATCAGCCCTCGGAGGACTCCGGCTCGGCGGCGGGCGCCTCGGGCTGGTCGTGCTCGATGCCGGCCTCGGCCTCGGCACCCTCGAGCTCGGCGTCGACCTCGGCCGCGGTGGGCGCGTGGGTCAGGTTGAGGATCAGCAGGTCGTCCTCGACCGCGAGGGCAGCGCCCTCGGGCAGGACCAGGTCGGAGGCGAGCACCTGGGCGCCGACCTCGAGGCCGGTGACCGGCACCTCGATGTCGGTGGGGATGTGCGTGGCCTCGACCTCGAGGGAGACCGTGGTGTTCTCGGTGACCAGCAGCACGCCCGGCTCGGGATCGCCCACGACGGTGATCGCGACGTCGACGGTGACCTTCTCGCCACTCTTGACGATCAGCAGGTCGACGTGCTCGATGAAGCCCTTGAGCGGGTCGCGCTGGACCTGCTTCGGGATGGCCAGGTGGTTGTCCGAGCCCAGGTCGATCGCGAGCAGCGCGTTGGCGGTCTTGAGCGCCAGCATCGTGTCGTGACCGGGCAGGGTGACGTGGATGGGGTCGGAGCCGTGTCCGTAGAGGACGGCGGGGATCTTGTCCTCGCGACGGATGCGACGGGCGGCACCCTTGCCGAACTCGGTGCGCTGCTCGGCGGAAAGCTTGATCTCGGCCACGGGGATTCTCTCCTTGGAGGGGTTCTGTCTGAAGTCTTGGTGGTCTCGGCGCTCGACACAGCACTCCTGTGGAGCGCCCTGTCGATCACGGTCGGGTGGACCCTCGCCGAGGCAACCCTACGAGTCTAACCCACCGCGGCGGACGAGCCGAAATCGGCTGCGCGGCCGCGATCAGGTCCAGCGGCGCGTCAGCACGACGTGCGTGGCCAGCGCCATCAGGGCCGAGACGGCCAGCGCGAGCACCCCGAGCGACCGCACGCTGAGCGCTCCGCTCAGCAGGACCACCGCGGAGGCGATCATGATCGCGCCGACGACGGGCTCGCGCACGCGTCCCTCCAGCCAGCTCGCGGCGAGCCGGGCCAGCAGCACGATGAAGGCGGCGGCCACGACCAGGGCGACCGCCAGGACCACCAGCGGCAGCAGCAGCGTGGCACCGAGATCGCCGGCCAGGAAGGCCAGCAGCAGCGTGCCCAGGGCACCGATCGCTGCGTAGAGCAGGCCCAGGTGCAGGCCGGCGCGCAGCACCTGACCGGTGGTCACGGCGTCCTCACTCGGAGAACAGGCTCGTGACCGATCCGTCCTCGAACACGGCCGACACGGCCTGCGCGAGCAGGGGGGCGATCGACATGACGGTGAGCTTGTCGAACTGGAGGTCCTCGGCCAGCGGGAGCGTGTTGGTGACGATGACCTCGGTGGCGACCGAGTTCTTCAACCTGTCCACGGCCTCCCCCGAGAACACGGCGTGCGTCGCGGCGATGACGACCTCGGCCGCCCCGTCGTTCATCAGGGCCTCGGCGGCCTGGCAGATCGTGCCGCCGGTGTCGATGAGGTCATCGACCAGGATGCACGTGCGACCGGCGACCTCGCCCACGACGCGGTTGGCCTTCGTCACGTTGGCCTGCGTCACGTCGCGGGTCTTGTGGATGAACGCCAGCGGGGCGTTGTCGAACTGGCGTGCCCACTGCTCGGCGACCTTGATGCGCCCGGCGTCGGGCGACACGACCGCGAGCGGCTTCTTGCCGTAGCGCTTGCGCACGTGGCGCGTGAGGATCGGCATCGCCAGCAGGTGGTCCACCGGGCCGTCGAAGAAGCCCTGGATCTGGGCGGTGTGCAGGTCGACCGTCATGAGGCGGTCGGCGCCCGCGGCCAGGAACAGGTCGGCCATGAGGCGCGCGCTGATGGGCTCGCGGCCCAGGTGCTTCTTGTCCTGGCGGGCGTAGCCGTAGAACGGCAGCACCACGGTGATGCGCTTGGCCGAAGCGCGCTTGAGCGCGTCGATCATGATGAGCTGCTCCATGATCGCCTCGTTGATCGGAGCACTGTGGCTCTGGATCACGAAGGCGTCGCAGCCACGGACCGACTCGTCGAAGCGGACGTAGATCTCGCCGTTGGCGAAGTCGTAGGCCGTGGTCGGCACGAGGTCGACCTCGAGCAGGTCGGCGACCTCGCGCGCCAGCGTGGGGTGTGCCCGGCCCGAGAACAACATGAGGTTGCTCGTGGGCGTGCGCTTACTGAGGCTCTTGTTGGTGGCCACCGCTGGTCTCCTGCGTGGTGTTGTCCGCGGCAAGCGCGGAAGGCGTACCCGGCCGCCGGCTCGCGACCCACCCCTCGATTGTCCTCTGTCCGGCAGCGGGGACGGCCAGCGCCCCCGGCGCCACGTCCTCGCGAACCACCGTGCCTGCGCCGGTGTGCGCTCCGTCACCGAGGACGACGGGCGCGACGAACACGTTGTGGCAGCCGGTCTTGACGTGGGCGCCGATCGTGGTGCGGTGCTTGTTCACCCCGTCGTAGTTCGCGGTGATCGCGCCGGCACCGAGGTTGGTCCGCTCCCCCACCTCGGCGTCGCCGATGTAGGACAGGTGCGGCACCTTGGCGCCGGGGCCGATGTGGCTGTTCTTGACCTCGACGAACGTGCCCACCTTGCCGCCCTCGTCGATCACGGTGCCGGGGCGCAGGTAGGCGAACGGGCCCACGGTGACGCCGGGACCGATGACCGTGTCCGAGCCGTGCGTGCGCACGACCGAGGCGTCGTCGCCGATCTCGACGTCGCGCAAGGTGGTGTCCGGGCCGATCGTGACGCCCTCGCCGAGCGTGGTGGCGCCCAGCAGCTGCGTGCCCGGCAGGATCGTGGTGTCACGGCCGATCGTGACGCCGGTGTCGATCCACGTGGTCTCGGGATCGAGGATCGTGACGCCCTCGGCCAGCCAGCGGTTCACGATCCGGGCGTTCAGCTCGCGGCCGAGGCGGACGAGCTGGCGGCGGTCGTTCACGCCCTCGGTCTGCCAGACGTCCTCCAGCACGTGGGCGCCGACGGGCAGCCCCTCGTCGACGGCCTGGCCGACGATGTCGGTGAGGTAGAGCTCGGCCTGGGCGTTGTCCGTGCTGAGGGCGCGCACGGCGCGGTCGAGGAAGGGACCGTCGACGACGAGGATGCCGCTGTTGACCTCGCGGGTCGCGAGCTCGGCCTCCGAGGCGTCCTTGTGCTCGCGGATCGCGACCACGGCGCCGCTGTCGTCGCGCAGGATGCGGCCGTAGCCGGTGGGGTCCTCGGGCTCGGACGTGAGGATCGTGACGGCGCGGCCGTTCGCGCGGTGCTCGTCCACGAGGGAGCGCAGGGTGTCGGCCGACAGCAGCGGGACGTCGGCGTAGGTCACGAGGTAGGTGGCGGCGTCGGAGCCGGCGGCGTCGAGGGCGACGCGGACGGCGTCGCCGGTGCCGCGCTGCTCGGTCTGGACGGCGATCGTGGCGGAGGGATCGAGCGCCGCGACGGCGGCCTCGACCTGCTCGCGGTCGTGACCCACGACGGTGACCACGTGGTCGATCCCGGCGGCCCGCACGGCGTCGAGCGCATGGCCCAGCATGGGGCGCCCGGCGATCTCGTGCAGCACCTTCGCCCGACGTGACTTCATGCGGGTCCCGGCCCCTGCGGCCAGGACGATCGCGGTGACCTGCTCGCTCACGGCACTCCTCGGTTGACGACCTTCCGAGTGTAGGTGTCC
>JBEVDF010000189.1:0-3538 GCA_040514145.1 Aeromicrobium sp. | reverse complement strand
CACGGTCTCGCCCGACTCGGCACCCGTCTCCGAGCCGGCGCCGGTGTCCTGTGCGGTGGTTCCGGTCGCGTCGGCTTCCCCGGAGTCGTCACCTGTGCAGGCGGCGGTAACTACGACGAGGGTGGCGACGATGACGAGGAGTCGTCCGGTTCTCAACATCGCTTCTCCTTTCGATCGGGATCCGTTATCCCACCGGTGGCGGAAAAGGATCGATGTGGGGTGTCGGCGCTAGATCCGCTCTGGCCGCTGGATGAGGACGGCAGCCAAGATGATCACCCACTTCACGATCTGCTGCCATTCGGTGGCCAGGTCCAGCTGGGTGAGCAGGTTGAAGATCACTGCGAAGACGACGACACCCATGAACGTGCCGACGATCGTGGCTCGGCCGCCCGCGAGGCTCGTGCCGCCGATGACGGTTGCGCCGATCGCGTCGAGTTCGAGCAGAGCGCCTGAAACTGGGGACGCGCTGGCGAGCCGCCCGCACAACAGCACCGCCGCCAACCCGGCCATCAGCCCCGAAAGGCAGTAGACGCTGAAGACGGTCCTGCGAACGGGCACGCCGGCGATGCGCGCTGCCTCGCGGTTCCCGCCGACCGCCACCACGTGCCGTCCATAGCGCGTCCGGTTCAGCAGGATCCAGCCGCCGATCGTCACGCCCAGGAAGATCACGACCGAGGAGGGAACACCCAGGATCTCCCCGGTGCCGAACCAACGGACCCCGTCGAGGTCCAGCAGGCTGATCGGGCGCTTACCGCTCATCTGCAGGGCCAGTCCGCGGGCGATCGCGAGCATCGCGAGCGTGGCGATGAAGGGCACGACCTTCCCGTACGCGATGGCCGCGCCGTTCGCTGTGCCGAGGAGCAGCCCGAACGCCAGCGCTCCGAGGACGAACGCCAAAGAGCTGTCGCTGATGAGCAGCGCGCCGGCGACTCCGGCGGCAGCGACGATGGAGCCGACTGACAGATCGATCCCGGCCGTCGCGATCACGAAGGTCATCCCGATAGCGAGGACGCCGACCACCGAGGCCTGGGTGAGGATGGCCCGCAGGTTGTCGGTGGTCGGGAAGGTGGCGGGCTTGAGGATGGCGCCGATGACCACCAGCAGGACGATGACCCCAGCCAACGCGAACTCCTGGAGCCTTGCTCCGACCAGTGACCGCGCGATCCGCTGCCCTTCTCCCGACGTTCCGCCCGGCGGATGTGTCTGTGTCGTCGTCATGAACGGTCTCCTGGGTCGACGTCCGATCGCGGCGAGGGATCGGTCCCCGTCTCCGCGACGATCTCCTGGGTTCCCGGCATCGCGTGGCGCAGCACCTCAAGCTCGGTCGCGGTGCCGCCGTCCATCTCGGCCACGATCTCGCCCTCGCGCATGATCAGCAGGCGGGTGCACAGGCCGGTGAGCTCCTCGATCTCAGACGACACGACGATAACGCCGAGCCCCTGCTCGGCGAGGCCGGCGATGATGCGGAAGAGTTCTGACTTCGTCTCGACGTCGACGCCACGCGTGGGCTCGTCCAAGAGGAGGACGCGGCAGCGTCGGAGCAACCAGCGCGCAAGGACCACCTTCTGCTGGTTCCCGCCCGACAGTGCGCGCACCATCCGATCTCCGTCGGACGGCGTGGTTCGCAGGAGCCGGAGCTGCTCTTCGGCCGCGGCCCGTTCAGCCCGCACCCGAAGAAGGATCCGCCCGAAGCGTGCCAGGTCGGCGAGGCTGACGTTCTGGGTGAGGTTCCACTCGAGGAGCAGGGCCTGGGACTTGCGGTCCTCGGGCGCGAACCCGAGGCCCGCGGCGATCGCGAGATCCGGCCGGTTGGGCGGCAAGATCCGGCCATCGACCACGACCTCGCCGTCGTCCCGTCGGTCGACGCCGTGGATCGCTCGCAGAAGCTCGCTGCGACCGGCTCCGACGAGCCCGGCGATGCCCAGCACCTCGCCCGCGCGAAGCTCGAAGGTGGCGTTCTTCAGGTCGGGCAGACGACGCACGCCCCGAACCTCCAGGACGACCTCGTCACGGCCGGCCGGACGCTCGGGGAACAGCTGCTCGAGCTCGTGGCCGACCATGAGCCTGATCAGATGATCCGCCGAGGTGCTCGCGGGCAAGCCGGACGCGACCGTCGAACCCTCGCTCAGTACGGTCACCCGGTCGCCGATGCGAGCGATCTCGTCGATCCGATGAGAGATGTAGATCACTCCGACGCCTTCATCGGTGAGGCGGCGGACGACGTCGAAGAGGGTCTCGATCTCGTGGTCGTCGAGGATCGCCGAAGGCTCGTCCATGATGAGGAGACGGACGCGGTGCGACAGGGCCCGTGCGATCGAGACGATCTGCTGTCCCGCCGCCCGCAGTGAGCGAGCGGGCGTGTTCGTGGGGATCGTCCCGTGGTTCACACGCTCGAGGAGCGCCGACGTCTCGCGGCGCATCCGAGCCCGGTCGAGGAATCCCCAGCGCCGCGGCTCGTGACCCAGGAAGATGTTCTGGGCCACGCTCAGGTCGCCGACCAGGTCCAGCTCCTGGTAGATCGTCGCGACCCCCCGCCCCAGAGCGGCCGACGGGCTTCCGGTCGCAACCGGTTCGCCGTCCATGCGGATCTCGCCCGCCGTCGGCTCGACCGCGCCGGCGATGCACTTGATCAGCGTGGATTTCCCCGCTCCATTGGGCCCGATGAGGCAGTGAACCTCACCGGACAGGACATCCAAGTCGACGCCACGAAGGGCGACCACGCCCGGGTACTCCTTCACCAGACCAGCGACCTCGAGGACGGGTGAGGCGTTCATCAGACGACGATGAGCGGCCGCAGCGTGCCGTGCGCGATCTTCAGGCCGATCTCGACCTTTTCCACGGTGCCTCCCCATTGCGGGTCCTCGTGCTCGACCGAGAGGACGCCGTCGAACCCACCCTCGTAGAGCGCGTCGACGAGTCGGTTCCAATCGACCTCGCCTCGACCCGGCACTCGATAGCGCCACCAGCCCACGTCCCAGGGGTTGTCGCGGCGAACGGCGCGGCCGGGCCAGCCGAAGTGGTTGCGGGCCGCAGGGTCGAGCTCGATGTCCTTCGCCTGTGCGTGCGGGATGCGGTGGACGTAGGGCTTCACCGCTTCGACCGGGTCGATGCCCATCCAGAGCAGGTGAGACGGGTCGTAGTTCAGGTACAGGCCGAGCGAGAACATCCACTCCCACAGCTCGGGGGAGTACGCGAGGTTCCCCGGGTACCCATCCGGATGCCAACCTTCCATCACGCAGTTCTCGATGATGAGCTTGACCCCGGCCTCGCCCGCGTGGTCGACGAGCGGCCGGAAGACGGCCTCGGCATTCCGGAGGTTGTCAGCCCCCGATCGGGTGGGGTCTCGCCCGACGAACGTGCCAACGGTCGGGCAACCGAGTAGGGATGCCGCGTCGATGCACCTGCGCACATGGTCGTTCACCGCTGCGCGCGTATCGGGGTCGGGATGGAGGTTGTTGTCGTAGTACGCCAGGGAGGAACAGATGAGGTCGTGATCGGCGAACAGTTGCCGGATCGACTCGGCGTCGCCCGCGCCGAA
>JBEVDF010000187.1:0-8723 GCA_040514145.1 Aeromicrobium sp. | reverse complement strand
CCCGCCTCGACGCCGACGGCTGCGCGCGCTACGTGGTCACCGACGTCACGAAGGACGGCACCCTGACCGGCCCGAACCTCGACCTGCTCCGTCAGGTGTGCGAGCAGACCGACAAGCCGGTCGTCGCCTCCGGCGGCGTCTCGAGCCTCGACGACCTGCGCGCGATCGCCTCGTTGACCGGGATCGGCGTCGAGGGCGCGATCGTCGGCAAGGCGCTCTACGCCGGGGCCTTCACGCTGCCCGACGCGCTGGCCGCGGTCGCGGAGTAGTCGTGGCCGGCCTCGTGCGGTGGGAGGGCTTCAGCGCCGATCCGCGCCGTGCGGAGGTGGCCGGCATCCGCGCGGGCGATCGCGACCGTGAGACTGCGGTCGAGGCTCTGCGCGAGGCGTACGCTGACGGCCGGCTCGACCGCACTGAGTTCGACCGGAGGTCCCACAGCGCCCTCGCCGCCACGCTGCTGGGGGAGTTCGTGCCCCTGCTCCAGGACCTCGAGGCGCCCACTCCCGCGGCCCTGTCCGTGCATGAGGAGGCGCTGCGGCGCTATCGGCGGGAGACGCGCGACGCCCGCAACGGGGTCGTGGCGATCGGGGTCATGACCAGCGGGATCTGGGGCGCCACCAGTCTCGCCAGCGGCGAGCTGCTGTTCTACTGGCCGGTGTTCCCGATCCTCGGCGTCGGCGTCGGCTGGCTCATGCACGTGGTCAACCGGAGCCAGCGCATCGAGCATCACGAGCGACGGATCGAGCGCCGGCTGAGCCGGCGCGAGGACGACGACGAGGGCTGAGGCTCAGCAGCCGTCGCGCATGAGGTCGGGGCGCGTGCCCGTGGTGACCTCCACCATCAGCACTTCGCTGGTGGGCTCGATCGACTCGGGGTCCTCCTTGAACAGGAAGCCGAGCCAGGCGTCGCCCTCGGTGACGAACACACCCGTCTGGCCGTAGCCGGCCTCCACCATCTCGGCGGTCTCGTAGACGCCCGTCACCTCCTTCAGCGTGCTGCCGACGCCCAGTCCCTGAGCGGTGCGGGGCTGCTCGCCGCGCACGCCCAGCGAGACGACGGTGCCGTCCTCCTTCGTCAGGACGTCCAACGACGAGGCGTAGTCGGGCTTCCACCCGAGCGGCTGGGTGCGGCCGCACTCCTCGCCGGCGACCTCGACGTCGGCGTCGAACAGGCCGGTGGCGAGCGCTTCGTCACGCGACATCCCGGTGTGCACCGGGCCGACCACGCCGGGAGCCACGGTCAGCTCGTCGATGGACGGCAGCGCGGCGGGCGGCTCCGAGGTGGGGGCCTCCGTGGTCGGGTTGGAGGTGGCCGACGTCGTGGAGGCCGCGGGGTCCGGCGTCTCCTCCGGGGACTCCGAGCAGGCGCCGAGGGCCAGTGCCGTGACCGCGGCCAGGAGCCAGAGGCGGCTCGATGCGACGACGGGCCCACGCACTACGCTCATGGCCGTGAGCCTAGCTGTCCGTGTGATCCCCTGTTTGGACGTGGACGGCGGTCGCGTCGTCAAGGGTGTGAACTTCGTCGACCTGCGCGACGCGGGCGACCCGGTCGAGATGGCGCGCGTCTACGACGCCCAGGGCGCCGACGAGCTGACCTTCCTCGACATCACCGCCTCCAGCGGTGACCGCTCCACGACCTACGACATCGTCGGCCAGACCGCCGAGCAGGTCTTCATCCCGCTGACGGTCGGCGGGGGAGTGCGCACGGTCGAGGACGTCGACCGGCTGCTGCGCGCCGGCGCCGACACGGTGGGCATCAACACCGCCGCGATCGCCCGCCCCGACGTCATCGGCGAGATCGCCCACCGCTTCGGGAATCAGGTGCTCGTCCTGAGCGTTGACGCTCGACGTGCAGACGATCAGCCCAGCGGGTTCGAGGTGACCACCCACGGCGGCCGCCGCTCGGCCGGCATCGACGCGATCGAGTGGGTGCGCCGCGCCACTGAGCTCGGCGCGGGCGAGATCCTGCTCAACTCGATGGACGCCGACGGCACGCAGGCCGGGTTCGACCTCGAGATGATCCGCGCCGCCCGCGGCGCCACCGACGTCCCCCTCATCGCCAGCGGCGGTGCCGGGCGTCTCGACCACTTCGCGCCCGCGGTCGACGCGGGCGCCGACGCCGTGCTCGCGGCGAGCGTCTTCCACTTCGGCTCGCTGACGATCCCCGCGGTGAAGGAGACGTTGCGAGCCGCCGGACACGTGGTTCGGTGAGTGCCCCGACGCTCGACACCCTCAGCGGCGGTGGCACCGACCGGCTGACCCGGCGCGGCTTCCGCGTCATGGGCCGCGGCATCGCCCGCCAGAAGGTGATGTTCACCTGGGCCGCGCTGGCGTCCCTGCTCTTCGGCGTCATGACCGTCGCCGACGCCTGGGTCCTGGGCTGGGCCACCGACCACGTGATCACCCCGTCGGTCACCGCCGGGGCCGTCACCTGGTCCACCCTGTGGGCCGGCGTGGGACTGTTCGTGCTGGCCGCGGTGCTGCGCACCCTGGGCGTGGTCGGCCGCCGCCTGCTGGGCGGCGTGGTGTTCTTCCGCCTCGTGCGCGACGACCGCCTGCGCGTCACCCGCCGCTACCTGCAGCTGCCGCTGCGCTGGCACCACCGGCACCCCGCCGGCCAGCTGCTCAGCAACGCCAACGCCGACGTCGAGGCGACGTGGTCGGTCTTCATGCCGCTGCCGATGGCGCTCGGCACGATCGCGATGCTGGTCGCCGCGATCGCCACGATGGTGCTCGCCGACCCCGTCCTGACCGTCGTCGGGCTCGTGGTCATCCCGCTGCTCTTCGTCGCCAACGCCGTCTACCAGCGTTGGCAGGGCCCACGCATCGCGCTCGCCCAGAGCCTGCGCGGCGACGTCTCCACGGTCGCCCACGAGTCGTTCGACGGCGCCCTCGTCGTGAAGTCGTTGGGTCGCGAGGCCGACGAGACCGCGCGCTTCCGGGCCGCCAGCGAGCGGCTGCGCGACGCGGCCATCGGGATCGGCCGGATCCGCGCGGTCTTCGATCCCGTCATCGAGGCGCTGCCGAACCTGGCCGTCCTGGCCGTGCTGCTGCTCGGCGCCTGGCGCGTGCAGGACGGCGCCGCCGACGCGGGTGACGTGGTGCAGGTGGCCTACCTGTTCACCGTGATCGGCATGCAGATCCGCTCGTTCGGCTGGGTGCTCGGCGAGCTGCCCCGCGCCGTCGTCGGCTGGGAGCGCGTCTCGCGCGTCATCGACGAGGACGACGCCATGGACTACGGCGACGCCGACGTCCCCGGCACCGGCCCGGTCGACCTCGAGGTCGCCGAGCTCGACTACAGCCATCCGGACGAGCCCGACACGGCCGTGCTGAACGACATCGCGTTCACCGTGCCCGCCGGCACCGTCACGGCGGTCGTGGGAGCCACCGGCAGCGGCAAGAGCACGTTGACCTCGCTGGTCACGCGGCTCGTCGACCCCGACGCCGGCGCCGTGCTCGTCGGCGGCACGGACGCGCGCCGCCTGTCGCAGCGGGCGCTGACCCGCGCGGTGGCCCTCGTGCCGCAGTCCACCTTCCTGTTCGACGACACGGTGCGCGCCAACGTGGTGCTCGACCTCGACGTCCCCGACGAGCGCGTCTGGGAGGTGCTGCGCATCGTGCAGGCCGACCGGTTCGTCGCGGCCCTGCCGGCCGGCCTCGACACCGAGCTGGGGGAGCGCGGCACGTCGCTGTCCGGCGGTCAGCGCCAGCGCCTCGCCCTGGCCCGCGCCCTGGTGCGCGACCCGCGCGTGCTGGTGATGGACGACGCCACGAGTGCCCTCGATCCCGAGGTGGAGCAGCGCATCCTGCGCGCGCTGGCCGATCGGGACGGCTCGCCCACGACGATCGTGGTGGCGTACCGCAAGGCGACGATCGCCCTGGCCGACGAGGTCGTGTTCCTCGCCGACGGTCGCGTCGCCGAGCGCGGCACCGATGCCGAGCTGCGCGAGCGCTCCGCCGCCTATCGCAACCTCGTCGACGCGTACGACCAGGCCCGTGAGGAGGTCGACCATGAGTGACTCCGCACCCCGCGAGGGCGGCATCTCCGTCCTCGTCCGCGGCATGCGCCGCAACCCCGAGATCACCGAGGGCATCGGGCTGACGCTGGTGCTGGCGCTGATCAGCACCGCCGGCGGCTCGCTGGTGCCGATCGTCGTGCGGGCCGCCCTCGACGACGGGTTCGCCACCGGCGACGTCGACACCGCGCTGGTCACCCGCTACGTGGTCATCGCCGCGCTGTTGATGGTCGCGATCGCCGCCACCGGCTACCTGTCGAAGGTCCGGATCTTCACGGCCAGCGAGCGCGGGCTGGCGAACCTGCGCGTCGCGGCGTTCCGGCACGTGCACGACCTGTCGATGCTCACCCAGAACACGCAGCGCCGCGGCTCGCTCGTCTCGCGCGTCACGTCCGACGTCGACCAGATCAGCCAGTTCCTGCAGTTCACCGGGATCATGATGATCATCAGCATCGGGCAGATGGTGGTCGCGACGATCGTCATGGCGTTCCTGTCCTGGCAGCTGACCCTCGTGGTCCTGATCAGCTTCGTGCCGCTCGCGCTCAGCCTGCGCTGGCTGGCCGGTGCGATGTCGCGGGCGTACGACCGCGTGCGCGCCAGCGTCGGCGAGATGCTCGCCGTCATCGCCGAGCCCGTCGTGGGCGCTGCGGTCGTCCGCTCGTACGGCATCGAGGACCGCACCCAGCACCGCGTCGACGAGGCCGTCGGCGCGAACTACCGCAACAACATCCGCGCCCAGACGATCACGGCCGGCGCGTTCTCCGCCGCGATCCTGGTGGGCGGCATCGCCAACGCCGCCGTGCTGGCCGTCGGCGTCTGGCTGGGCGTGGTGGGCGAGATGTCCGTCGGCACGATCGTCGCGTTCGTGTTCCTCGTCGGACTCTTCACCGGTCCGGCCCAGATGGCCACCCAGGTGATCTCCGAGGCCCAGAACGCGATCTCCTCGTGGCGCCGGGTCCTGGACCTTCTGGACACGCCGGCCGACGTCGTCGATCCCGGCCCGGACGGGCAGCGCCTCCCCGAGGGCGATCTCGACGCGCGGTTCGACCACGTCTCGTTCGCCTATCCCGACGGACCCACCGTGCTGGACGACGTCGACGTGACGATCCAGGCCCGCCAGCGGGTCGCCGTCGTCGGCGAGACGGGCTCGGGCAAGACCACGTTCGCGAAGCTCCTCACCCGCCTGATGGACCCGGCCGCCGGCCACGTGGTGCTCGGCGGCGTCGACATCGCGCAGGTCCCGTTCGACGACCTGCGCCGTCACGTGCTGATGGTGCCGCAGGAGGGCTTCCTGTTCGACGCGACGCTGGGCGAGAACCTCCGCTACGGGTCGCGCACGGCCACCGACGCCGACCTCGTGAGGGCCGTCGAGCGCCTCGGCCTGGCCGACTGGTTCGCCGCGCTGCCGCGGGGTCTGGACACGCGGGTGGGCCAGCGTGGCGAGTCGCTGTCGGCGGGGGAGCGGCAGCTGGTCGCCCTCGTCCGCTCGGCACTGGCCGACCCGGCGTTCCTCGTGCTGGACGAGGCCACGAGCGCCGTCGATCCGCAGACCGAGCTGCGCGCCACCCGCGCGCTCGACCGGCTGCTGGAGGGCCGCACGAGCGTGACGATCGCGCACCGGCTGTCCACCGCGGAGAACGCCGACCGCGTGCTCGTGTTCGACCAGGGTCGCCTCGTCGAGGACGGCCACCACCGCGACCTCGTCAAGGCCGACGGCGTCTACGCGCGCCTGCACGCCTCCTGGGTCGCCCAGGCGACGCTCGCCTGATGCCCGGCGCGCGGCGGCGCCTGAGACACTGAGGGATGTGAGTTCCTTGGATGCGGCGATCGCGGCCCGCCTGAAGCGCGACGAGGCCGGCCTGGTCCCGGCGGTGGTGCAGGACGCGACCTCGAAGGCCGTGCTGATGGTCGGCTGGATGGACGACGAGGCGCTGCACCGCACGCTGACCACCGGCCGTTCCACGTTCTGGAGCCGCAGTCGCGGCGAGTACTGGGTCAAGGGCGAGACGTCGGGCCACACCCAGCACGTGCGCGAGGTCCGGCTCGACTGTGACGGGGACACGCTGCTCGTGGTCGTCGACCAGGTCGGCGCCGCCTGTCACACCGGCGCGACCACGTGCTTCGACGAGGACCTCCTGACGTGAACCGCAACCTCCTCGGACCTGCCGTCCTCACGCTGCTGGCCCTGGGCGGCGGCACGCTGCTGGCCGTCCGTGCGACCTGGTCCGAGGCGACCGCGGAGGCCGCCGGGATCCCCGAGACCGACCTCGCCGTGTCGGGCGCGGATGTCGTCCCCGGCGCGATCGGGCTCGCGGTCCTGGTGATGGCCGCCGCGCTCGGCGTCCTGGCCGGCGGGCCGAGGCTGCGTCGCCTGATCGGCGTCCTCGTCGCGGCGGCCGGTGTGGTCGGCGTCGTGATCTCGAGCCGCACCGCCGACGCGATGCAGACGGCGCAGCAGCGCGCGATCGACGAGGCCGCCGTCTCCGGGGCGTCGATGGACTGGAGCTCGACCGTCGCCCAGCCCCTCGCGATCGCCGGATTCGTGCTCGTCGTCGTGCTGGGTGCCGGCGTCGCGTGGCTCGGTCCGCGGTGGGCCACGATGGGCCGCAAGTACGAGGCGCCGGCCGCGCGCGAGCCCGACGCGAGCGACCTGTGGAAGGCGATGGACGACGGCGTCGATCCCACCGCCTGACCACCGAGTAGGCTGTCGACCGAACCACCCCGAGCACCACTAGGAGCACTACCCATGTCGCACGGATCGTCGCCGGCCGCCTGGACCGCCGTCCTCGTCAGCCTCGCCGGCTTCCTCGTCGGCGGGATCGGCCTGATCCCCGAGCCGAACTGGGTCATCTTCACGATCGGCGTGGTGCTGGCGGTGGGTGCCCTGCCGCTCGGCAAGGTCATGTCCGTCGCCGGATACGGCTCCAGTCGGGTGAAGGATCACTGACCGACCCGGTCATCCCGGCGACCGCCTCGCGCGGTCGCCTGTTGTGCGCCCCGCTGATCGCCGGTGGCGCGGGTCTCGCGGCGTTCGCGCTGCTGCACGTGCGTGACCCGCACGTCGAGGGCGCCTACGGCTTCTGCCCGTTCCTCGTCCTGACCGGGCAGCCCTGTCCCGGGTGCGGCGGACTGCGTGCGGTGAACCTGCTGACCCGCGGCGACGTCACGGCCGCGGCCTCCAGCAACCTGTTCGCCGTCGCCCTGGTGACCGTGGGCGTGGTGGCGTGGCTGGTGTGGCTCGGCCGGAGGGCTCGCGGCCTGCCGGCGCGCTATCTCACCTGGTCCGCGCGCACCGTGACGGCTGTGGGTGTGGTGGCCGCCGTCTTCGGCATCGCGCGGCTCACGCCGTGGGGTGCCTGGCTCGCCCCCTGAGGGCTCGACTCACGAACGGAAGGAACGCCGTGACCGACATGGGAGCCCCGGCCGGGGCCGGAGCCGCGATGGCCGGGCGCCGCCGTCCGCGGGTGCACCGCGCGTGGCTCGTCGCGGGCGTCACCTTCCTGGTGCTGCTGGCGTCGGCCGCCTTCCGGTCGAGCCTCGGCGTGCTGCTGGTGCCGATCGAGGAGGACCTCGGCTGGAGCCGCACCGACACGTCGATCGCCGTCTCGCTCAACCTCATCGTCTACGGCGTCGCGGCGCCGTTCGCCGCGGCCCTGCTCGAGCGGATCGGCGTCCGCCGGACCGCCGTCGCCGCGCTCCTGCTGATCGCCGTCGGCTGCCTCGCCTCCACGGTGATGACCGCGCCGTGGCAGCTCTCCGTGCTGTGGGGACTCGTCATCGGCATCGCCACCGGCTCGGTCGCGCTCGTGTTCGGCGCCATCGTCGTGAACCGCTGGTTCGTCGCCCGCAGGGGACTGGTGCTGGGCATCCTCGGTGCTGCCTGGGCCACGGGGCAGCTCGTGTTCCTGCCGCTGCTCGCGGCCACCGTCGACGAGTTCGGCTGGCGTGCCGCGTCGCTGGTGATCGCCGGCTGCTGCGCCGCGCTGGTCCCGGTCGTCGCGGTGGTGCTGCGCGACCGTCCCTCCGACGTCGGCCTGGAGCCGTTCGGCGGGATCGACCCCGAGGCCGTGACCGCCGTCCCGCAGTCCGCGGGCGCCGCCGTCGTCCACGCGGTCACGGTGCTGCGCGAGGTGTTCTGGACCCGGTCGTTCCTGCTGCTCGCGGGCACGTTCTTCGTCTGCGGCTGGACCACGAACGGGATCATCAGCAGTCACTTCGTGCCCGCCGCCCACGACCACGGCATGCAGGCCACCACCGCGGCCGGCCTGCTGGCGGTGGTGGGCATCTTCGACATCGTCGGCACGATCGGCTCGGGCTGGCTGACCGACCGGTTCGACCCGCGCGTCCTGCTGTCGGTCTACTACGCGCTCCGTGGCCTCGCACTGCTGGCGGTGCCGGCGCTGCTGGGCCCGTCGGTCGAGCCGCCACTGCTCGTCGTGGTGGCGCTGTTCGGCCTCGACTGGGTCGCCACGGTCCCGCCCACGGTGGTGCTGTGCCGCATCGCGTTCGGCGCCGAGCGCGGCGGGATCGTCTTCGGCTGGGTGTTCGCCGCGCACATGATCGGCGCGGGCGTCGCGGCGGCGGCCAGTGGCGCGCTGCGCGCGACGTCGGGGGACTACACGTCGGCGTGGCTGCTGGCCGGGGTGCTCGCGGTGGCCGCGGCGGTGGGCAGCCTGCTGCTGCCGCGCCCGGTCACGTCGGCAGTGCC
>JBEVDF010000162.1:0-4385 GCA_040514145.1 Aeromicrobium sp. | reverse complement strand
CTGCGACGCCTTCATCATCTCGCCGAACTCGACGGCGGCGATGACGCCGGCCGTCGAGCGCGCCTGTGAGACGGGCAAGCCGGTCGTCGTCTTCGACCGCGGCGTGGACACCGAATGCCCGACCACGTTCATCCACCCGATCGGCGGGTACGCGTGGGGCATCGACACGGCCGAGTTCCTCGTGGACAACCTCGAGAAGGGCGACAAGGTCATCGCGCTGCGCATCCTCCCCGGTGTCGACGTCCTGGAGACCCGCTGGGCCGCGGCCGAGAAGATCTTCAAGGAGAACGACATCGAGGCCGAGGACCAGTTCACCGACGCCGATCCCACCAAGATCAAGCAGATCATCACCGACGCGATCAACGCCGACGACATCAAGGGCGTCTGGATGGACGCCGGTGACGGTGCCGTCGCGGCGATCGAGGCGTTCGAGGACGCGGGCAAGGACTACCCCGTGATGACCGGCGAGGACGAGATGAGCTTCCTGCGCAAGTGGGACAAGACCGGGATGACCGCCCTGGCGCCGGTGTACTCGAACTTCCAGTGGCGCACCCCGCTGCTGGCCCTGCAGAAGATCTTCGCGGGCGAGGAGGTGCCGACGGAGTGGGTCCTGCCCCAGTCGCCGATCACCGAGGACGACCGGGCGGAGTACCTGAAGGCCAACGACGGGATGCCGGACGGGCACTACGCCAAGTTCGGTGGTGAGGACCTCCCGGGCTTCCCGCAGGCCTGGCAGGACCGCTGATCGCGGCCAGGTGGCGGCGCTCGTCGCCGCCACCTGGACCACCCGTCCCTCTCGACAGGAGAAGTCGTGCGCAGCATCGGCATCAACACGTGGGTCTGGCAGTCACCGCTCACCGACGCCACGGTCGAGGCTCGCCTGGAGCACGTCGCCGGCCTCGGCTTCGACGTGGTGGAGCTGCCGCTGGAGAACCTCGGTGACCTGACGGCCGACGTCGTCGGGCCGGCGCTGGAGCACACCGGGCTGGTGCCGACGGTGGTCGGCGCGATGGCGCCGGGGCGCGACCTCGTCGGGGCGGACGACGAGGCGGTGGCGGCGACGCAGGACTACCTGAGGGGTTGTGTCGACCTCGCGGCCGGGATCGGGGCGGGGGCGGTCTGCGGGCCGTTCTACGCGGCCACCGGCCGCACCTGGCGGATGTCGGCGGACGAGCGCCGCGACGCGTACCGGCAGTGGCGCGACCATCTCGCACCCGTGGTCGAGCATGCGTCGGCCCGCGGCGTGCGGATCGGCATCGAGCCGCTGAACCGGTACGAGACGTCGCTGGTCAACACGGTCGACCAGGCACTGGAGGGTCTGGCCGGACTGCTCGGGCCGGCCCTGGGGCTGGCGCTGGACACGTACCACCTGAACATCGAGGAGCGGTCCAGCGCCGCCGCGGTCCGGTCGGCGGGGGAGCACCTCGTGCACGTCCAGGTGTGCGGGAGCGACCGGGGCGCGCCCGGGGGCGACCAGACCGACTGGGACGCGCTGATCGCCGCCCTCGACGAGGTCGGGCACGCGGGGCCGCTCGTCATCGAGAGCTTCACCGCGGAGAACGCCTCGATCGCCACGGCCGCGTCGATCTGGCGGCCCCTCGCGCCGACGCAGGACGACCTCGCGCGTGACGGGCTCGCGTTCCTGCGCGAGCTGACTGGAGCAGCGCGATGACGCGCGAGCTGGGGGTGGCCGTCATCGGCTACTCGTTCATGGGCAAGGCGCACTCGAACGCCTGGCGCAACGTCGGCGCGTTCCATCCGCACCTGCCGCGGGTCTCCCAACAGGTGCTGGTCGGCCGCGACGACGCGGCCGTCCGCTCGGCGGCCCACCAGTTCGGGTGGCGGGAGTCGGCCACCGACTGGCGCGACGTGCTGTCGCGCGACGACGTGGACATCGTCGACATCTGCACTCCGGGCCACCTGCACCACGAGATCGCCCTGGCCGCGCTGCGGGCCGGGAAGCACGTCGTGGTCGAGAAGCCGCTGACCAACACGCTCGAGGAGTCCGCCGAGCTCGTCGTCGCCGCCGCCGAGGCCCGCGCACGCGGGGTCCGCTCGATGGTCGGGTTCAACTACCGGTGCGTGCCGGCGCTCGCGCTCGCGCGCTCGGTGATCGCCGAGGGCCGGATCGGCGAGGTGCGTCACGTCCGCGCCTCCTACCTCCAGGACTGGCTCGTCGATCCCGCCGCGCCGATGACCTGGCGGTTGCGCAAGGAGCAGGCCGGATCGGGGGTGCTGGGCGACCTGGGCTCACACCTGGTCGACCAGGTGCGCTTCCTGCTCGACGACGAGATCGAGCGCGTGTCCGGCCGTCTCCGGACCTTCGTGGAGTCGCGGCCGGGGCCGTCCGGACCCGAGCCGGTGACGGTCGACGACGCCGCCTGGGCACTGCTGGGCACGGCACGCGGCGCGATGGTCAGCGTCGAGGTCAGCCGGATGGCCGCGGGCCGCAAGAACTCCCTGCAGATCGAGGTGTTCGGGTCGGGCGGCTCGGTGGCCTTCGACCTCGAGCGCCTCAACGAGCTGTGGGTCGACACCGGCCAGGGGCGGACCCGGGTGCTCGTGACCGAGCCCGATCATCCGCACCTCGCGCCGTGGTGGCCGCCGGGCCACGTCCTGGGCTGGGACCACACCTTCACGACCCAGGCCGCCGGCTTCCTCGCCGCGATCGACGCCGGCACCGACCCCACGCCCTCGTTCGAGGACGGCCTGGCGGTGCAGCGGGTGCTCGACGCGATCGAGCGCAGTGCCGTTGACGCATCCGAGTCGGCCGAGCTCGCGAGATCCTGAGGCATCGAAGGAGGGACACCATGGGCAAGCGCTTCACGCTCTTCACGGGCCAGTGGGCCGACCTGACGCTCGAGGAGGTCGCCGAGCTGGCGGCGGGCTGGGGGTACGACGGACTCGAGATCGCCGTGTCCGGCGAGCACCTCGACGCCTGGCGCTGGGACGACGACGACTACGTCGAGGGGCGCCTCGAGATCCTGCGCCGGCACGGGCTGGGCTGTTGGGCGATCTCGAACCACCTCAAGGGCCAGGCCGTGTGCGACGACCCGATCGACGACCGGCACCGGTCCATCGTCGGGCCGCGCGTCTGGGGCGACGGGGACCCCGAGGGGGTGCGCGGCCGCGCCGCCGAGGAGATGCAGCACACCGCCCGCCTCGCGCAGCGGATGGGCGTCGACGTCGTGGTCGGCTTCACCGGCTCGTCGATCTGGCAGTACGTGGCGATGTTCCCGCCCGTCCCCGCCGAGCGCATCGAGGCGGGCTACCAGGACTTCGCCGACCGCTGGCACCCGATCCTCGACGTCTTCGACGAGTGCGGCGTCCGCTTCGCCCACGAGGTCCACCCGTCCGAGATCGCCTACGACTACTGGTCGACCGTGCGCGCGCTGGAGGCGATCGGCCACCGTGAGTCGTTCGGGATCAACTGGGATCCCAGCCACATGATGTGGCAGGGCCTGGACCCCGTCGCGTTCATCAGCGACTTCGCCGACCGGATCTACCACGTCGACTGCAAGGACATCCGGATGCGGATGGGCGGGGGTCGCAACGGCATCCTGTCGTCCCACCTGCCGTGGGGCGACCAGCGTCGCGGCTGGGACTTCGTCTCCACCGGGCGCGGGGACGTGCCGTGGGAGGACGCGTTCCGGGCGCTGGCGCGCATCGGCTACGCCGGGCCGATCTCGGTGGAGTGGGAGGACGCCGGGATGGACCGGCTCCGGGGCGCTCCCGAGGCCCTCGAGTTCCTCAAGCGGTTCGACTTCGACCTGCCGACCGCATCGTTCGACGCCGCGTTCGATCAAGGCTGATCGGCGACGGCCGCGGCGGGACTAGGCTGCGCATGTGAGGACCCTGATCACCGGAGGCGTGCGCTCGGGCAAGTCGTTCCACGCCGAGTCCCTCCTCGTCGCGGCCACCGACGTCACCTACATCGCCCCGGGTCCGGCGCCCGATCCCGAGTTCGATCCCGACTGGGCGGCGCGCGTCGCCGCCCACCGCGGCCGCCGCCCGAAGCACTGGAAGACGGTCGAGACCGCCGACCTGGAACGCGCCATCGCGATGTCCGACGGCACCGTCATCGTGGACTGCCTCGGCACCTGGGTCACCGCCCTGATCAGCGAGCTCGACGGCTGGGACCAGACGCTCGACGACTGGGAGCCCGAGTTCTGGCTGCGGGTCGAGCGCGCCGTGCAGGCGATGACGGCCCACGTCGAGGACGTGGTCGTCGTGACCAACGAGGTGGGCTGGGGCGTCGTGCCCGAGCACCGCTCCGGGCGGCTGTTCCGCGACCTGCTCGGCAAGGTCAACCAGCGCTTCGCGATGGACTGCGACGAGGTCCTGCTCATCATCTCGGGCCGCGTCCTGCGCCTCTGAGCGCCCCC
>JBEVDF010000156.1:0-6457 GCA_040514145.1 Aeromicrobium sp. | reverse complement strand
GCGTCGTGCCCTCGGCGAGGTCGAGGACGTCCTCGCCCGCCCCGACCACGGCGGGGATGCCGATCGAACGGGCGAGCACCGCGGCGTGGGAGGTCGGGCCGCCGAACGCGGTCACGATGCCGAGCGCGACCGCCGGGTCGAGCGCCGCGGCGTCGGCCGGCGACAGGTCAGGGGCCACGACCACGCCGGCAGCCTCCAGCTTCGGTCTCGGCGGATCGATGCCCAGGAGCCGAGCCAGCACCTGCGCGCCGACGCTTCGGAGATCGGCGGCACGGGCGCGCTGGTACTCGTCGTCGAGCCGTTCCCATGCCCGCGCCATGTCCTCGATCGCATCTCGCCATGCCTTCTCTGCCGTCGCGCCGGTCGCGATCGCGCGTCGTGCCGGCGCGATCAGCTCCTGGTCGTCGAGGAACAGTAGGTGCGCCTCGAAGATCGCCGCCTGGTACGGGCCGGCGCGACGGGCCACCGACACCCGCTGGTGCTCGATGTCGTTGCGGGCCGTGGCGATCGCGGCGTCTAGGCGCCGGTCCTCCTCGGCCGCGTCGCTCGCCTGTCGTTCGGGAACCTCGATCGCGGGCACGTGGAACCGTCGGATCTCGCCCACCGCGATCCCTGGTGACGCGGGCAGACCGAGGACCCCCTCCTCGAGCGTCCCGGATGTCCGGTGCGGGCCTGCTTCGACCTCGGCCGGTTCCATTCCTTCGTCGAACCCACGCTCGGCGAGCGCGCGGATGGCGTCGACGGCCTCGCGCCCCTGCCGACCCGACGCCGAGACCTCGATCTCGTTGCCGGCCACCACGCCGAGCGTCGCCACCGCGTTGAGGCTCCGGGCGCTAACCGGACCTCCTCCGGTCGTGAGGTTGGAGACGCGCACGCTGGCGTCGAACGCGGAGGCGGTCTGGACCAGGCGCGCCGCCGGCCGTGCGTGCAGACCATGGGCGTTCCGTACCGCCAGCCGGGCGGAAGCAACGGGCGCCTCGGCGGCTGCTTCGGCGTTCACGGCCTGCGACGGCCGATCCATCCCGAGGTGCGTGGTCTTGGCCAGCAGCCCTCCGCGAGCCTCGGCGGCGACCTCCTGGAGGTTCGCGCCGATCCGAGCGGATACCGCCGCCGATACGGCTCCCTCTACGAGGGGGGCGTCGGTCAGCAGCACCTTGTCGCGGCGTTCGACCGGCACGAGGTCGAGCGCCATCTCGGCCGACAGGACGGCGCTTCCCAAGTCCATCACGACCAGCACACCGTCGTCGGACCACGCGCGTTCGATGGCCTGCATCACGAGCACCGCGTCCGTGCCCATTGAACGTTCGGGGTCGTCGAGCCCCCCCGCCGTTTCGATGCGGACGTCCTGTCCACCCATCTGGCGGGCGAGCTCGGCTGCGCCTTCGGCCACCGAGTGGCTGTGCGAGACGAGGACGATGCCCACCACGGTGAGGGAGGCCTCACGCCCTCGAGGCGAGGGTGCCCAGGAGGAAGAAGCCGTAGCCGACCGTGACGAGGCCGAGGAGCCACAGCAGGAGATCGGTCCGCCGGCGCGCGCGGACCCCGATCCCGAGATCGAACAGGACGCCGCGCAGGCCCAGCAACGCGTGGATCGTGACCACGATCAGGAAGAAGAGCTCGAGCGTGAAGATGACCGGGTTCGCGATGTAGTCCAGCACCTGTTCGTACGAACGTAGCCCGCCGACGTCTTCGACGACGAAGTGGTGGGCGACCATGTGGACGGTCAGCAGCAGGAGGAGCGCGGCGCCGGTGAGCGCCGTCCACCACCAGGCCCGCGAGGACCGGCCGCTCGAGACCTGGCGGTCGCGTGTGGAACGCGTCCGGGGCGGCGCCACGCTCACCTCACCCGCTCCCGATGATGTGGACGGCACCGTAGACGAGCACGACCGTCCCGATCATCGTGCCAGCCCAGAACAAAGCCATCTGCCGGTTGGGGACGATCCCGGTGCCGACCAGGGCGACCCGCACGCCGTTCAGCCCGTGGAACAGGATCCCGAACAGCAGCAGCACGTCGAGCCCCAGGAAGACGGCGCTCGTCGCGATCTCGAGGAAGTCGTTCCACGCCGACTCGCCGGCGAGCAGCAGCGACAGGACGCCGAGGTGCAGGTAGAGGTAGAAGACCAGGCCGAGACCGGTGATGCGGTTCACCGCGAACGCCCACGACCCGATCGCGCGGCCACGGGGATCGAACCACCCGGTCGGCGACGGGCCTACGCCCTTGCGGAGCACGGGTCCGCGGGCCCTGCGTTCGGAAGAGCCGGGGACGCCGTCGGCTCGTGTGGTGTCGCTCATCGGGTCATCTCTCGACGGGTGAGCCTCGGTCCCACGAGGGCCCCCCGCAGCTGCATGATCCGGGCCGCGGGGTTGACGTTCGACGGGCATGCCTCGGTGCACTCGAAGGCGGCGTGGCACCGCCACGCCGCGTTGGCGTCGTCCGCCCAGTCGCGCACGCTCAGGACGTCCTCGTCTCGCGGCTCCTCGAGGATCCGTTGTGCCCACGCGAGCGCCGCGGGTCCGACGTATCGATCCGTGGTGGCGACCACCGGACACGCCGACAGGCACAGGCCGCACTCGATGCAGTCCTCGTAGCGCTGGTAGGTCGGCACGCCCTCGGGCGCCTCGGCCCCAAGATCGAACCCGCTCTCGCGGACGAGTGGATGCGCCTCGTGGAAGCGTGCGTAGAACTCGGTCATGTCGACGACGAGGTCGGTGAGGACGGGGATGTTCGCGACCGGCTCGACCGTAATCTCGCGACCGAGATCGTGGACGGCGGTGACGCACATCAGGACCTCACGTCCGTTCGCGCGGACGCCGCAGGTCCCGCACGAGGCGTGTAGGCACGAGTGGCGCAGCGCGAGCGAGGGGTCCCGGTTGAACTGGATCCATCGCATGGCGTCGAAGAGCGTGGTTCGCGCCGTCACCGGGACGTCGAACTCGTCGAGGTGCGGCCCTCGATCGCCGCGTTTGAACCGGAACACGCGGAACCGGCGCGTCTCGGTCGCCTCCGTCGCTGCGGTGGCGGTCTCCTCGATCGTCTCCATGCTTACCTCAGGCAGCGTAATAGGCCTCGTGTGGGAGCAGCACGGTGTCACGCGTTTGGCACTCCGCTTCGATCCCCAGCTTGGCGCAGATCACGTTGGCGCACAGCTCCGCCATGCCACGGAGCGTCGTCCCCTTGCCGCCCGTGATCGTCACGAATCCCTCGACACCGTCGGTCTCCTTGTGGTCGTACGTCTTGAACGTGCGTGAGAGCTCTCGTCCGCTGTCGACCAGGTCCTTTGAGCCGATCAGCGGCCGTGCCGCAGACCACGCGGCGCGGAACTCCGCCGTCTTGACGGCCGGGATCAGCTTCGAGCCCTCCTCGTACATGCGCCGGACGTGGTCCTCCGGCACGCCCAGGTCGTCCGGATCGTCGACCGTCCACGAGCTGGTCCCGACGATCGACAGCGCGCGCTGGGGGACGACGATGTCGCCGTCGCCCGACTTGTGCATCCGGTTGATCACCATGTTGGAGAGCCGTCCGCGAAGGGCGAGCAGCACGCCCGGCGACGGACGGATGGGCACGTCGACCCCGGCCATGGCGGCGATGTGCTCGGCCCATGGCCCGGTGGCGTTCACCACGATGTCGGCGCGGATCTCGCCCTCCTTGCCGGTGACGTGATCGCGCACCACCGCGCCCGAGACGAGGTGGTCGTGGACGAGCAGGCCTTCCACCTCCATGTACGCGTGTATCCCGGCACCTCCGTGCTTGGCGCTCGCGAAGAACCGTAGCGGCAACCGCATCGCGTCCATCGTCGCGTCGGGGATCCGCACGGCCGCCTTGAGCTCGGGGTTGAGGAGGGGCTCGAGCCGAAGCGCCTCTTCGCGTGTAAGCGTCTGGGTCGGGATGCCGCAGTCGGCGCACCCCTTGAGGAGCGGTTCGAGGTACTCCATGTCTTCGTCGGTGATCGCGACGAACAACCCGTCGTTCTCCTCGAAGGAGCCCGGGCAGATCCGGCGGAGGATCGTGTTCTCCTCGATGCACTCGATCGCCGATTCCCGATCGCCCACCGCGTAGCGGGCACCGCTGTGGAGAAGCCCGTGGTGCCGGCCCGTCGTTCCGGATGTGACCTCCCCGCGTTCGACGAGCGTCACCTTGATGCCGCGAAGCGTGAGATCGTGCGCCAGGGCCCCGCCGGTTCCACCCCCGCCGACGATCAGGACGTGAGGCCGCGAGGTCCACGACGCGAGCGCGTTCATCCACGCCATCCTCGCACCGCGGACCCCGAGCGTCCCTCAGTCGTCCGACGGCCTCTGGCCCTCGGCGAAGGACCCCTCCTCGTGCTCGTGCTCTTCCGGGCCCTCCTGGCCCTCGGCGAAGTCGCCGTGCTTGCCCTCCTGCGGATGAGGGTGCTCTTCCGCCTGGCCTTCGGCGAACGAACCAGCGTGGTGCTCGTGCTCCTCCGAGTCCTCCTGGCCCTCGGCGAAGTCGCCGTGCCTGTGCTCCTTCTCCATCGCGGCCTCCGATCGTGGAGCGTCGCGGAATCGTCTCCCGATTCTGGCGTTTCGTTACTCGACCCAGTCGAACGTTCGAGTGACCGCCTTCTTCCAGAACGCGTATTCCTTGTCGACCTCGTCCTTGGCCATCTGGGGGTCCCACTCCTTGTCCTTGCCCCAGTTGGCACGGAGGTCCTCGACCTCCTTCCAGAACCCCGTCGCCAGACCGGCCGCGTACGCGGCTCCGAGCGCGGTGGTTTCGGCGACGGTCGGCCTGATCACGGGGACGCCGAGCACGTTGGCCTGGAACTGCATAAGCAGCTCGTTGTAGACCATGCCGCCATCGACCTTGAGCGAGGTGAGCTCGACGCCGGAGTCGGCGTTCATTGCGTCGACGACCTCCTTGGTCTGCCACGCCGTCGCCTCGAGGACCGCACGCGCGATGTGGCCCTTGTTGACGTAGCGCGTCAGGCCGGCGATCACGCCGCGGGCATCGTTCTTCCAGTACGGCGCGAACAGGCCGGAGAAGGCGGGCACGAAGTACGTGCCGCCGTTGTCCTCGACCGTGGCCGCGAGCGCCTCGATGTCCTCGGACTTCTCGATCATGCCGAGGTTGTCCCGGAGCCACTGCACGAGCGCTCCGGTGATCGCGATGGATCCCTCGAGCATGTAGGTGGCCGGCTGGTCGCCGATCTTGTAGCCGAGTCCGGTGATCAGGCCGCTCTTGCTGGGCACCGGCTCGGTTCCGGTATTGAGCAGCAGGAAGTTGCCGGTCCCGTACGTGTTCTTGGCCTCGCCGACCGAGTAGCACGTCTGGCCGAACAGCGCCGCCTGCTGGTCGCCGAGGTCGCCCGCGACCGGGATGCCGGCGAGGTCCCCCCGGGCCTCCCCGTACACCTCGCTCGAGGCCTTGATCTCCGGAAGCATCGCCCTGGGCACGCTCAGGATGCCGAGGATCTCGTCGTCCCATTGCAGGGTCCCGAGATCCATCATCAGCGTCCGGCTGGCGTTGGTGACGTCGGTGACGTGCGCACCGCCGTCGGGCCCACCCGTGAGGTTCCAGATGCACCAGGTGTCGATGTTGCCGAAGAGGATCTCGCCACCCTCCGCCCGCTCGCGGACGCCGTCGACGTTGTCGAGGATCCACTTGATCTTCGGGCCGGAGAAGTACGTGGCGATCGGCAATCCCGTCTTCGGCCGGAACCTATCCTGGCCACCGTCGGATGACAGCTGGTTGCAGATCTGGTCGGTCCGCGTGTCCTGCCACACGATCGCGTTGTAGACGGGCTTGCCGGACGTCTTCTCCCACACGACGGTCGTCTCACGCTGGTTCGTGACGCCGACGGCGGATAGATCGCTCGCCTTCAGCCCGGCCTTGTTCAACGCTCCCGCGATGACCTCCTCGGAACGCTGCCAGATCTCGAGCGCGTCGTGCTCGACGTGCCCGGGCTTCGGATAGATCTGTTCGTGTTCCTTCTGCTCGATACCCTTCACCTGCCCCTCGTGGTCGAAGATCATGAACCGGGTGCTCGTGGTGCCCTGGTCCAGCGCCGCCGCGAAGTCGGCCATGGGCCTCCTCCTCCTCCTCCATCCCTCAGTCGCCGGCCCAGGTGTCGGCGACCGTCTTCACCAACAGCCACGAGGACGTCGCGCCGGGATCCTGGTGCCCGGCGCTCCGTTCGCCGAGGTAGCTCGCGCGGCCCTTCCGGGCGACGAGCGGGATCGTGGCCTTCATGCCCTCCTCGGCCGCTGTCGCCGAACGGCGCAGGGCGTCGGCGAACGTCGCCCCATCAGCGAGCGCCGCCTCGTAGGCATCGCGCGCCGGGATGAGCGCATCGACCATCGTCTTGTCCTGCGGCTCCGCCTTGCCGCGCGCCTGGACGCCGGCGACGGCGGCCGAGAGCGCCGCGGCCCAGTCCGCCGCTTCGATCACCCCCTTGCCCGCCGTCGCGGTCCCTAGCTGTAGGAACAGCGTGCCGTA
>JBEVDF010000153.1:0-13689 GCA_040514145.1 Aeromicrobium sp. | reverse complement strand
GGAGCACCGGTTCGAACCGTGGCTCGACCATGTCGACCGGGTCGTCGTGCTCGACCGGGGCCGTCTCGTCTTCGACGGATCGGTCGCGCGGTTCCTCACCGCCGCGGTGCCCGACACCTTATGGATGCCGGGTCGCCCCACCCCGGTGCCGGTGGAGGTCCCCGCGGAGCTCCTCGTGCCGGTGGAGCCGGCCCGGGTCCGCGTGAGCGACCTCGTCGTTGACCAGGTCACGCGCGGGCTGCGGGGCTCGGAGCGCACGCGTGCGGTCTCGGGCCTCACCCTCGACCTCGACCCCGGCACCCTGACCGCACTCCTGGGCCCCAGCGGTGCCGGCAAGTCCACGGCGCTGCTGGCGCTCGGTGGGCTCATCGATCCCGTCTCCGGTGTCGTGGAGGCGCCGCCCAGCCTGGGCTGGTGCCCCCAGGACCCCGAGCTCGGCTTCGTCGCGACCTCGGTGCGCGGCGAGCTGGAGGCGACGCCGCACGCCCTGGGTCGCACGGTGGACGTCGACGCGCTGCTCGAGGCGGTCGGGCTGCCGGGTCGCGGCGACGACCACCCCTACCGGCTCTCCGGTGGTGAGCAGCGCCGGCTGGCACTCGCGGCGTCGGCGGCGCACCGGCCCGGACTCCTGCTGGCCGACGAGCCCACGGTGGGGCAGGACCGCGACGCGTGGTCGCTCGTCGCCGGCTGGCTGGAGTCGGCCGCGCGCCACGGCGTGACGGTGGCCGTGGCCACCCACGACCCGGACCTGCCGCGCGACCGCGAGGTGCTCCTGCGCGCCGGGGAGGTGGTGGCATGACCGGCCTGCTGACTCGCCTCAATTCGCTCGTCCTCATCGGCATCGGGGTCGCGGCCGCGCTCGGGTCGCCGGCGATCCGCACGCTGCCGGTCGCGCTGCTCGTGGTGGGCCTGTGGGTGGTCGCCGCGGTGCTGACCGTGCCCTCGTGGCGGTACCCCGCTTTCTGCCTCGTGCTCGTGCTGATCCCGATGGCGAGCGTCGCCTGGTCGACGTGGCTGCTGGGCGGACGCGACCTCGAGGTCGCCGTGGTCGCCGGCCTGCGCACCTTCGTCCTGGCGTGGCCCGGGGCCGTGGCGGTGGGCTACGTCGACGTCGCGCGCCTGGGCGACTACCTCGCCCAGAGCCTGAAGGTGCCCGGGCGGTTCGCGGCTGCGCTGTCGGCCGCCCTGCAACGGGTGGGCGGGTCGTGGCGCACGTGGCACGACCTGGAGCGCACACGGCGGGCGCGGGGCCTGAAGGTGAGGCCGTGGTCGATGGCGTTCGCGCTGCTCGTCCACACGATCCGCGACGCGACCCGCACCTCGATCGCGATGGACGCACGCGGCTTCGCGACGGCTCACCGGCGCACCTGGGCGGAGCCCGCGCACTGGAGTCGGGCTGACATCGCGGCCCTCGCCGGAGCGGTGATCCTGGCCCTCGTGCCCGTCGCAATCAGCCTCATGAGTCACTAGCGCACCGCGCCAGGGGAGTGGCTTGCATCACAATGCAACTTCAGGTTACAGTCGCTGACATTGTCCGGGGAGACGGGCTGGAAATGTCACGGACAGTGGTCCTGAAGCGAGGAGAACCGATGCGCCAGAGTGCCGCAGCAGCACGACGAGGACTCCGTTTCGCCGTGGCCACCGCCCTGGTGGCCGCCGGTGTCACGCACCTCGCTCCGGCCGCCAGCGCCGCCCCCGCCGGGATCGACCGCGTGGGCTACGAGTGCCAGGCCACCAACCCGGTGGTCAACGCCACGCTCGAGGGCCACTACCAGTTCTACGTCACCGCCCGCACCGACCTGCCCGACCGTGTGGAGGCCGGCTCCGCGGTCCCCTCCACCGCCACCGAGCTCAGCCTCACGCTCTCGCGCGACCTGGTCGACCACCTCTACACGACGATGAAGGTGCGCCGGGTCAAGGGCTCGGCGCGCTCCAAGGTCGACCTGCAGGCCGTCGCTCCCGGCGGCGAGGTCTCGGCCACCCTGAACCCCGACGTGAGCGGCCTCGTCGTCCCGGACTGGGTCCAGGTCACCCCCGGCGCCGAGATCACGATCGTGGCCAACGGCACCGTCCCGGAGGTCACCGTGCCCGCGTCGGCCGGCCCCAACGGCCTGGTCTACGTCCAGATGCCCAAGAAGTTCTACCTCGACTCCGAGATGGACCCGCCGGTCCTCGGATCGGTCTCGGAGGCCGAGCTCGAGTGCGTCCGCCAGGACGACAGCGCCAGCGCGCGCGTCATCGGCACCATCGCGATCGGCGACGGCTGCTCGGAGTCCGAGTGCCCCGTGCCGGCCGGCTCGCAGGGCCCGACCGACCCCGGCGAAGACCCGGGCGCCGGAGACGGCACCGACCCCGAGGTCATCGATCCGGTCACGACCGACGACCCGACCGCCGTCGACAGCGAGTACGCCTTCGACGATGACGACGACAGCGCCGACGACGGCACCGTCGCGGCGGGCTCGGCCGAGACCACCGAGCTGCCGGCCACCGGCTCCTCCTTCGGACCCGCGCTCGCGGCCCTCCTGGCCGCGCTCGTGGCACTGCGCATCGGTCTCGCCGTGAGGTTGCGGCGCAACCACTGACCGAACCAGTTCCTCCAGGTACCCGCTCCCGTGGGTTCCGTCCCCCTGTGAAGGAGCCCTGATGGGTGTCGAAGTTCGTGTCGAAGGGCTGACCAAGGCCTTCGGCAGCCAGACGATCTGGCGCGACGTCTCCTTGACGCTGCCCGCAGGACAGATCAGCGTCATGCTCGGCCCCTCGGGCACCGGCAAGTCGGTCTTCCTCAAGGCGCTCATCGGCCTGATCAAGCCCGACGAGGGACACATCTTCATCGAGGGCACTGACATCGCCACGTGCAGCGAGCGCGACCTCTACGAGATCCGCAAGCTCTTCGGCGTCCTGTTCCAGGACGGCGCGATGTTCGGGTCGATGACGCTGTTCGACAACGTCGCCTTCCCGCTGCGCGAGCACACCCGGAAGAACGAGTCCGAGATCCGCGACATCGTCATGGAGAAGATGACGATGGTCGGCCTGGTCGGCGCCGAGATGAAGCTGCCGGGCGAGATCTCCGGCGGCATGCGCAAGCGCGCCGGTCTCGCCCGCGCGCTGGTCCTCGAGCCCGAGATCATCTTGTTCGACGAGCCCGACTCGGGCCTCGACCCGGTCCGCACGGCGTTCATCAACCAGCTCATGGTCGACCTGAACGCCCAGACCGAGGCGACCTTTCTCATCGTCACGCACGACATCAACACGGCACGCACCGTGCCCGACAACATCGGCCTGCTCTACCACCGGCACCTGTCGATGTTCGGTCCGCGCGAGATGCTGCTCTCCAGCGAGGAGCCCGCGGTCCGGCAGTTCCTCAACGCCCAGACGGTCGGCCCGATCGGCATGAGCGAGGAGAAGGACGCCGACGAGCTGGCGGCCGAGGACCACAGCACGCTGCCGCCGCTGCCGCCGATCCCGCTGCAGCTGTTCCCGTCCAACGGCCAGCGCCGCGCCACCCAGCCCGAGCCGGGCGCCTGGTGCGCGGCCAACGGCGTCGTGCCGCCGCCGGGCTCGTTCGAGGGCGACGGCTCGGGCTTCATGGCGCCGTCCCCGCAGGCCATCTCCGGTGGTGCCCGGTGAGCGTCGGCACCCGGGTCACCGCCCCGCTGGCCACCGCGGGCAAGCTCTTCGCGTTCGGCACCGACGTGCTCCTGGCGGTGTTCCGCCGGCCCTTCCAGCTGCGCGAGTTCATCCAGCAGGCCTGGTTCATCGCCTCGGTCACGATCATCCCGATCGCGCTGGTCGCCATCCCGTTCGGTGCCGTCGTGGCGCTCCAGACCGGCAGCCTCGTCCAGCAGTTCGGCGCCCAGTCGTTCGTCGGCTCCGCCGCGGTGCTGGCCGTGCTGCGCGAGGCCGCGCCCATCGCCACCGCGCTGCTCGTGGCCGGTGCCGGCGGCTCGGCGATCGCGGCCGACCTCGGCGCCCGCAAGATCCGCGAGGAGCTCGACGCGATGATGGTGCTGGGCATCGACCCGATCCAGCGTCTCGTGGTGCCGCGCGTGCTCGCCTGCATGCTCGTGGCGGTCTTCCTCAACGGCCTGGTCAGCGTGGTCGGCGTCCTCGGCGGCTACATCTTCAACGTGATGATGCAGGGCGGCACCCCGGGTGCCTACCTGGCCTCGTTCACCGCGCTGGCGCAGACGCCCGACCTCTACCAGGGCATGGCCAAGGCGCTCGTGTTCGGCCTCATCGCCGCGATCGTCTCCACCTACATGGGGATGCACGCCGACGGCGGCCCGCAGGGCGTGGGCCAGGCGGTCATGGAGTCGGTCGTCATCACCTTCCTGCTCCTGTTCCTGGCGAACTTCGTCATGAGCGCCCTGTACTTCCAGCTCGTTCCGGCGAAGGCGTTGTGACGTGTCCCAGGTGAAGACCGCCGTGCGGCGCCCCCTCGGGATGCTCGACGACCTCGGCCTGCAGCTCGCGTTCTACCTCCGCACGATCGCGTGGATGCCCCGCGTCATCACGCGCTACCCGCGCGAGATCCTGCGCCTGCTGTCCGAGGTCACGTTCGGCCGCGGCTCGCTCGCGGTGATCGGCGGCACGGTCGGCGTCATCTTCACGATGTCGTTCTTCACCGGCGTCGAGGTCGGCATGCAGGGCCACAGCGCCCTCGAGCAGCTGGGCACCAGCGCGTTCGCCGGCTTCTTCTCGGCCTACTTCAACACCCGCGAGATCGCGCCGCTCGTCGCCGGCATCGCCCTGGCCGCCACGGTCGGCTGCGGGTTCACCGCCCAGCTGGGCGCCATGCGGATCTCGGAGGAGGTCGACGCGCTCGAGGTGATGGCGATCCCGTCGCTGCCCTACCTGGTCACCACGCGCGTCATCGCCGGCATGGTCGCGATCATCCCGCTGTACATGGTGGGCCTGATGTCGTCGTATCTGGCCACGCGTCTGACGATCACCGCGATCTACGGGCAGAGCTCTGGCACCTACGACCACTACTTCAATCTCTTCCTGCCACCGGAGGACGTGCTCTGGTCGTTCTTCAAGGTGCTGGTGTTCGCCGCCCTGGTGATCCTGATCCACTGCTACTACGGCTACTACGCCAGCGGCGGCCCCGTGGGCGTCGGCGTGGCGGTGGGCCGTGCGGTGCGCACCTCGATCGTCGTCATCAACGTGGCCGACCTCATGATGTCGATGGCCATCTGGGGCACCACCACGACCGTCAGGCTGGCCGGCTGATGGCGCGCGTCTCCACGCTCGATCGCCCCCTGGTCGTCCGCGGCCTGGGCGTGGTCATGATCGTGCTCATCGCCTTCTCGGTGTTCCTGACCTACGCGATGTTCACGAAGCTGTTCTCCAGCGACATCCCGGTGTCGATCCGCAGCAACGGCGTCGGCCTGCAGCTCAACCCCAACGCCGACGTGAAGCTGCGCGGCGTCATCGTCGGCCGCGTCGACGAGATCACGTCGGAGAAGGGCGAGGCGGTGATCCACCTGCGCCTCGACGCCGACCAGCGCGAGGTGATCCCGGCCGACGTCCAGGCGTTCGTCGTCCCCAAGACGCTGTTCGGCGAGAAGTTCGTCGACCTGCAGCCCGTCGCGCAGTCGAGCGGCACGCCCATCTCGGCCGGCGACGAGATCGTCCAGGCCGCGCTCCCGGCCGAGGTCGAGACCCTGCTGGCCGACCTCGACCCGTTGCTGACCGCGTTGAACCCCGAGGACCTGTCGTTCGTGCTGACCGCGCTCTCGGACGCGCTGTCGGGCGAGGGCGAGAAGGTCGGCCGCACGCTCGAGACGCTGTCGACCTACCTGCAGAAGATCACGCCGCTGGCGCCGAAGTTCGTCGAGGACGTCACCCTGCTGGGCGACACCGCGAAGGTCTACGCCGACGTGATGCCCGAGATCGGCACCACGCTGCGCAACGCGGTGGTCACCGGCAACACGCTCACGGCCCGCCGCGCGCAGCTCCAGACGCTGTTCGTCGAGACCGCCGCCTTCGCCACGTCGGCGGAGCGGCTGGCCGAGCGCTCCGGCGACGACTTCATCACCCTGTCGCGCGACTCCCAGCCCACGCTCGACCTGCTGGCGCAGTACTCGCCCACCCTCCAGTGCGCGCTCAGGGGCATCGACCGCCTCAAGCCCGCGATCGACGGCGCGTTCCGCAACCACCGGGCCCACGCCACCATCGAGTTCGCGCCGCGCTCGTCGCGCGACTACGACGGTGGCGACGCCTTCCGGCTCCCGACGTCGGGAGTCGGGACGGCGGCCCCGAGCTGCGCCACCCTGCCCCGGACCGCCTACACGGCCAAGCGCCCGGCGCCGGGCATGAGCGACGCGCTGCTCGAGGAGTTCGGCATCTCCGGCGACCTCGGCAAGCGTTCGCCGCTCGTCTCGCCCTCGGTCGCCAGCCCGGCCGGCAGCGAGGTCGAGGCCGAGCAGATCAACGCGATCGTCGCCACGGCACTCGGCGTGGACCCGACCGACGTCCCCGACGTGGCCCAGCCCTTGTTCGGACCTGTCCTGCGTGGAGCGGAGGTGACGCTCTGATGGCGCGCACCGGAATGGACCGCCAGACCGCCACGGCGTTCGCGAAGCTGATGACCTTCCTGGTCGTCACCGGCGTGATGACCGCGCTGCTCGTGGCCGTCATCGGCAACAAGTCCTTCGAGCGCACCGTCACCTACAAGGCGATCTTCAGCGACGTCACCAGCCTGGTGAAGGGCGACGACGTGCGCATCGCCGGCGTGCGCGTGGGCAACGTCTCCGACGTGAAGGTCCACTCGGGCTCCACGGCCGAGGTGACCTTCAGCGTCGACGCCGACGTCGACCTCACGCAGGCCACGCAGGTCAACCTGCGCTACCGCAACATGATCGGCCAGCGGTACCTCTCGCTCAGTGAGGGAACCGAGGGCGCGCAGGCCCGGCTGAAGGAGGGCGAGACGATCGGTCTCGACCGCACGGTGCCCGCCCTCGACCTGACCGACCTGTTCGGCGGCTTCAAGCCGCTGTTCGAGGCGTTGTCGCCCGAGGACACCAACCAGCTGGCCTATGAGCTGATCCAGGTGTTCCAGGGCGAGAGCGGCACGGTGGAGTCCCTGCTGTCGCACACCGCCTCACTGACCACGACCCTCGCCGACCGCGACGAGCTGATCGGCTCGGTCATCGAGAACCTCACCGTGGTGCTGACCTCGTTCAACGAGCGCGACACCGAGCTGTCCTCGGCGATCTCCACGCTGCAGCAGCTCATCTCGGGCCTCAAGGACGACCGGGAGGTGCTCACCGGCTCGCTCGACGACATCTCGGTGCTCACGGGGGAGACCGCGGGCCTGCTCGACGACGTGGGCCCCGCGGTGACCGCCGACATCAAGGAGCTGCGCAAGCTCACGTCGCAGATCGGCACCAAGAAGGCGCGCACCGACCTCGACCGCACGCTGCAGATCCTGCCGATCAAGATCGACCGGATCGGGCGCACCGGCCAGTACGGCTCCTTCTTCAACTTCTTCGTCTGCGACATCGGCGTCAACGGAAAGGTCCCCTCCTTGAACGGCGTCCCCGGCTGGGAGAAGACCCGACCCTTCAAGACCACCAAGCGCGTCACCGTGACGGGATCGGGGGTGAACCGATGCCGCTGAGGGACATGAAGCCCGTGCGCGAGCGCAACCCGGTGATCGTCGGTGCCATCGCCCTGGGCCTGATCGCGGCGCTGCTCTTCGGGGCCAGCCAGGCCGCCGACCTGCCGCTCGTCGGCGGCGGCGCGAAGTACGCCGCCGAGTTCACCGAGGTCGGCGGGCTCAAGAAGGGCGACGACGTCCGGCTCGCCGGGGTCCGCGTCGGCGAGGTCGCCGACCTGGAGCTCCACGGCGACAAGGTGCGGGTCGTCTTCCGGGTCAAGTCCGACCGCGACCGCCTCGGCAAGCAGACCGGCGCATCGATCCGGATCAAGTCACTGCTCGGCACGATGTACGTCAGCCTCGAGCCCGACGGCTCCGGCACGCTGGCCCGGGGTGCCGTCATCCCGGCCTCGCGCACGAAGGCCCCGTACGACATCGTCCAGGCGTTCTCGGGGCTGACCGAGACCACGCAACAGGTCGACAAGGACCAGCTGGCCCAGGCGCTCGAGACGGTCAACGACGTCGCGGCGAAGACGCCCGAGGAGTTCCGCAGCGCGGTCACGGGTGTCACGGCGCTGTCCAACAGCCTCGCCAAGCGCGACCAGGAGCTCGAGACGCTGCTGAAGAACGTCGACGGGATCTCGGCGGTCCTGGCCGACCGGAACACCGAGTTCATCAAGCTCTTCGAGGACGGCTCGGTCCTCTTCGACGCGCTCACGCAGCGACGCGAGGCGATCCACGCGGTCCTGGTCAACGTCACGCGCATGTCCGAGGAGATCGAGACCCTCGTCACCGACACCCGCGCCGACCTCAAGCCCGCGCTCACCCGGCTCGCCGGGGTGGTGTCGGTGCTGCGCAAGAACGAGGCCAACATCGACGCGGCCATCGACCAGCTGCCGGCCTACTACGCGATGGTCGCCAACAACGGCTCGAGCGGACCCTGGCTGGACGCGTACATCTACAACCTGCTGAGCATTCTCGGCGTTCCGGGGGGACTGTGAACATCACCTCTCTCACGGGCGGACTGTCCCGCAGCGCCGTGGCGATCGGCGCGGCGCTGGCGTGCCTCGCGCTCGTGGCCGTCGCGGCGGTCGCGCTCGTGTCGCGCTCGGACCAGAACACGGTGACGGTCGACTTCGAGCGCACGGTCTCCCTCTACGAGGGCTCCAAGGTGCGCATCCTGGGCGTCAACGTGGGCACCGTCGAGAAGATCACGCCGCGCGGCCAGACCGTGCGGGCCGAGATCTCCTGGGACTCCGAGTTCGACGTGCCGGCCGACGCGAAGGCGCTCGTCGTGTCGCCGTCGGTCGTCGGCGACCGCTTCGTCCAGCTGGCGCCGGCCTACACGGGCGGACCGAAGCTGCGGAACGGCTCGCACCTCGACCAGTCGCGCACGGGCACCCCGACCGAGCTGGACGAGACGTTCGCCGCCCTCGACGACGTGGCGACCACGCTCGGCCCGGACGGCCTGAACAAGGACGGCGCGGTCAGCGACCTGGTGACGAACTCCGCGGACAACCTCGAGGGCAAGGGTGCCGAGATCCGCGCGAGCATCGCCGCGTTGGCGAAGCTGAGCACCACCGTCGACGGCACCAAGGACGAGTTCTTCACCTCGATCGAGCAGATCGAGCGCTTCGTGTCGGCGCTGGAGACCAACGACGCGAGCGTGCGCCGGTTCAACTCCAGCCTCGCCGGCGTCTCGCAGGTGCTGGCGGGGGAGGGCGACGACCTGCAGGCGGCCGTGCGCGAGCTGGCCGCGGCGCTCACCCAGGTTCAGGGCTACGTCGCCGAGAACCGCAGCGTCCTGCGCAAGAACATCGCGGGCCTCAGCGACGTCACCGAGAACCTCGCCGAGCAGCGCAAGAACCTGGGCAAGATCCTCGACCAGGGCCCGAAGGCGCTCTCGAACCTGGCCATGGCCTACAACCCCACCACGGGCACGCTCGACGCCCGCGGCTCCATCAAGGGTGGCCAGACCCGCGAGATGACCGTCCTGACCGAGAGCGCGTACGTCCAGGCCTACTGCGCGCTGACCACCAAGCAGGACTCGAAGTACAAGGAAGCCTGCGACGCCGTGGGCGAGCTGGTGCGCTTCCTGGCCGACCGGGCGATCCCGGCCGGCAGTGACGCCGGCACCGCGAGTGCCGCGTCGGCCCCGCCCGCGGGCTCGTCGACCGAGGAGTCGCTCTCCTACCTGATGGGGGTGGCGTGATGCGTCAGGTCCGGTCCCGGTTCGCCCTCGCCGGCGTGGTGGGTTCTGTCGCGCTCGTCTCGGGCTGCGTGTCCAGCGTGGGCGACCTGCCCCTGCCGGGCGGCGCCGACCTCGGCGACGACCCGTACTCGGTCACGATCGAGTTCGCCGATGTGCTCGACCTCGTCCCGCAGAGCGCCGTCAAGGTCAACGACGTGTCCGTCGGCCGCGTCACCAAGGTCGAGCTGGACGGCTGGAAGGCCAAGGTCACCATCAAGGTGAACGGCGACGTCGTCCTGCCCGACCAGGCGGTCGCGTCGATCCGCCAGACCTCGATCCTGGGCGAGAAGTTCGTCTCGCTCGCGCCGCCCACCGAGGGCGGCGGCGAGGTCGGCCGGCTCGACGACGGCGACCTCATCCCCCTGGCGCGCACCGGCAACGCCCCCGAGATCGAGACCGTGCTGGCCTCGATGTCGCTCGTGCTCAACGGCGGCGCGCTCGGCAAGGCGCAGGTCATCAGCCGCGAGCTCAACACGGCCTTCAAGGGACGCGAGTCCGACATGCGCACCCTCGTGCGACGGCTCGACGAGTTCATGGAGGTCGCCGACGACTCGCGCGAGGACATCGTCACCGCGATCGAGCAGATCGACCGCCTCGCCCGGACCACGAACGACCAGAAGCAGGCGATCGACGCCGCGCTCGACGACCTGCCGGGTGCGCTCAGCACGGTCAACCAGCAGCGCGCCAACCTGGTGAAGATGCTCGATGCGCTCTCCGAGCTGGGCGCCGTGGGCTCCGACGTGATCATCAAGAGCAAGACCGCGGTCACCGCCGATCTGCGGGCGCTCGCCCCCATCCTGGACAACCTCGGCTCGGCCGGCGACGCGCTGATCACCTCGCTCGAGGTGCTGCCCACGTTCCCGTTCCCCGACTCGCTGCTGGGGAAGACGCCGCAGGAGGCGAAGAACTACCAGATGGGCGACTACCTGAACGTGTCACTGGACTTCGAGACCGACTACTCCACCACGATCGGGCTGATGACCGACGCCGAGCGGCGGGCACTCAAGGAAGCCCTGCGCGGTGACGACGTCGCGGGCGTCCTCGCGAAGTCGGTGGTCGCGCCGTGATCACCCGCCGCGTGCGCATCCAGCTGGCGATCTTCCTGGCCGGCACCCTCGTGCTGCTGACCTACATCGGCGCGAACTACGCCCACGTCGACCGCCTCTTCGGCAGCGGCTACAAGGTCACGGTCCAGATGGCCGAGTCCGGCGGCATCTTCACCACCGCCGACGTCACGTACCGCGGCGTCAGCGTGGGCCGCGTGACCGACATGTGGCTCGACGGCGACGGCGTGAAGGTGGAGGTCCGCATCGACTCCGACGCGCCCGACATCCCGGTGGACTCCGACGTGGTGGTGGCCAACCGGTCGGCCGTCGGCGAGCAGTTCCTGGACTTCCAGCCGCGCACCGACAAGGGCCCGTTCCTGGCGCAGGACGACGTCATCGCCCGCGAACGCACGCAGGTGCCGATCGACACCCGCACGCTGCTGACCAACGTCAGCAACCTGCTGGCGTCGGTGGACGCCGACGACCTCAGCACCGTGATCACCGAGCTCGGCACGGCCTTCGAGGGCTCCTCGCAGGACCTGAGCACGATCATCGACTCCGGCAGCTCGTTCATCACCGAGGCCGACCAGAAGTACGAGGTCACCGCGGCCCTGATCCGCAGTTCCAACACGGTGCTGCAGACCCAGGTGGACTCCCAAGCCGACATCCGCACCTTCGCGAGGAGCCTGCGCGACCTGTCCACGGCGGTACGCAGCTCCGACGGCGACCTGCGGAACGTGATCGACGCCGGCGCGCCCACCGCGAAGACCCTGCGCGGAGTCATCGACGAGAACGCCGACGACATCGCGGCGCTCCTCGACGACGCCATCACGGTGAACCAGGTCGTCGCGACCCGCCTCGACGGCATCCGCGGCGTGCTGGTGATCGCCCCGTACGGCATCGAGAGCGCCTTCTCGATCATCACGAAGGACTCCCGCACCGGCCAGTACGGCGCGCGCCTGAGCCTGTCGCTGCAGCCGGCCAACGAGCCGTGCCTCGCGGGCTACAAGCCCGACGCCAGGCAGCGCACCCCCTACGACCGCACGGTGGAGAAGTGGAACAGGTCCTACACGTGCTCCAAGGCCACGCCGCGCGGCGCCAGGTCGGGTGGCACGGGGGCCACGTCCTCCTCGTCGTCCTCGGTCGAACCGGGCCAGGGCACGGTGCTGGGCACGTACGATGTGGCGACGCGTCAGTTCGCGTCGGACGAGGCCGCGACGATCCCGCAGGCTCTTGATCTCGGTGAGGAGTCCTGGAAGTGGATGATGCTCGGTCCGGCGGTCGCACGGTGACGCGCGGTCGCCTCGTCACGGCGGCACTCCTGGCGGTCGCGGTGATCGCCGTGGCCGTGGGTGCCTGGCTGCTGGTGCGGGGTCCGCAGGTCACGCCAACGGCCGACACCGCCGCACGACAGGACGTCCGCGCGGCCACCGAGCGGTTCGCCACGGCGATCAACAGCTACGACGTGGCCGACCTCGATCCCTACGTCGAGCGCGTGACGCCGCTGCTGACCGACGACCTGGCCGAGCAGTTCGAGCTGTCCTCCCAGGACCTGCTCGCGCGCTTCGCGCAGACGAAGATCGTCTCCAAGGGCAAGGTCGAGCAGGTCGCGATCGACAGCATCGACGGCGACAGCGCCGAGGCGCTCGCCGCGGTCACCGTCACCACCGTGCCCGAGGACGTCCAGTACGGCCAGCCCCGGCTGCGGTGGCGCGTCTCCCTCGTACGCGAGGGCGACACCTGGCTCGTCGACAACTTCGCCAACGTCGCGGTCGAGGCCGCGCCCGCCGAGGACGGAGGGGAGGGCCAGTGAGCATCCCCCGCGCCCGCACGCTCGCGATCGCCGCCGCTGTCGTGGCCGTGGTCTTCGCGCTCGTCAGCCTGCTGGTGGTCCAGCGTGCCGAGGCCTCCGCTCGGGACGAGGTCGACACCCGCGACGAGGCCACGGCCGCCGCCTCGGCCGCGCTGCCGCGCATGCTGGGCTACCGCCACGCCTCCATCGCCGAGGACCTCGACGAGGCCACCGAGGTGATGACCCCGAAGTTCGCGAAGAAGTACTCCGAGCTCACGCCCCAGCTGGTCACCACGGCCCAGCAGCGCAAGATCGACGTCACCGCCACGGTGCGCACGATCGCCGCCCTCGAGTGCGGCCAGGAGTGCTCCTCCTCCAAGGTGCGGCTGCTGGCGTTCGTCGACCAGAACCGCACGATCGCCGGCGAGGCGGGCTCGCCCGCGGCGCTCTCGGTCGTGGTGGAGATGCGCGAGGTCGACGGCGACTGGCTCGTCGCCGACCTCACCACCAGCTGAGCCCTCCGCGCCTCGTGGGGCCGCGGCGGCAGCTCACACGTGCTCGGTCTTCACGAGCTTGCCGAAGGCGACCGAGCGGTTGTCGGTGTGGAAGATCTCCGAGCACGTGGTCAGGGTGAGCAGCGACTCGGTGGGCTTGGCCTTCGTCTTCTGGTCCTTCGACTCACGGGCCTTCTCCGGGACGGGCTGGACGACCCAGATGTCGGTGAAGTCGACGATGGTGTCGGTGCCGGAGTTCTGCAGCTCGTACGTGTAGACGTGCGTGCGGGTCTCGACCTCGACGAGGTCGCCGGCGCGCAGCTCGGGGAAGTCCTTGAACGGCTGGCCGTTGGTGACCCGGTGGCCGGCGACGGCGAAGTTGCCCTTCTGCCCGGGGCGCTGGGTGTCGGTGAACCAGCCCACGCCCGAGGTGAGCGCCGTGTCGTCGATGCCGGCCACGACCGGCACCTCGAAGTCGTCGCCCCACCGCGGCGCGCGCAGCA
>JBEVDF010000090.1:0-2838 GCA_040514145.1 Aeromicrobium sp. | reverse complement strand
TGCCGACCCTCCCGCGCCCCTGGCGCGCCCGCGTCCCCGGCTACGCCGACATCGACGCACTCGTCGCCCTGCGCAAGCTCGACGAGCTGCAGGGAACGGGCGAGGCCCACGTCGATCCGGCCGGGATCGAGTCCGAGGTCGCGGGGCAGGCGTCGTGGACGCGGCGCCAACTGGTCGCGGTCGGTGACGACGACGTGCCGCGGGCCTGGATCACCGTGCACGACCGCGCCGCGGGCCGCGCCCTGATCTGGGGCTACTTCGACCGCGACGTGGCGCAGATCGACGAGATCGCGGCGGCGTTCTACCGCTGGGCCGAGGAGGCGGCGGTCGCGATGGCGCGCTTCCGCGGCGTCACGGCCACCCGCCTGGACGAGAGTCCCTTCGCCGGCGACACGCGCCAGGCCGGCTGGCTCACCGAGGCCGGCTACGCCAAGCGGCGCACGTGGCTGCACATGGAGCGCCCCGTCACCGCGGACGAGGCCTCACTCGCGCCCCGCGAAGGCGTCACCGTGCGACCCGTCGAGCGCCACGAGAACGGCATGCCCGTCGCCGCGGACCTGCAGGTCGTGCACCAGATGCTGGAGACGTCGTTCCAGGACCACTTCAACTCCTACCGCGAGAGCTTCTCGGAGTTCGTCCAGCGGCTGCGCGAGGACCCCGGCCACAGTTGGGACCACTGGTGGCTGGCCTACGTCGAGACCGACGACGGCCCCGTACCCGCCGGCACCGTGGTGTGCTCGTCCCTCACGGCCCCCGAGGGCGGCGCGCAGGGCACGTACGTGGAGTACATCGGCGTGAACCGGGCCGCGCGCGGCCGCGGTGTCGCCAAGTCGCTGTTGGCCACCGTGATCGCCGACGCGGCCCGCAACGGCCGTGACCGCGTGGCGCTGGAGGTCGACGCGGACTCCCCCACCAAGGCCGACGAGCTCTACCGCTCGCTGGACTGGGAGACCGACTACGTCACCGAGTCCTGGTTCAAGGACCTCGACCTCACCGACTGACGGGGACGGATCCTTCGACCTTCGGGTCGTCCCAGCGACATCGTGGTACCACGATCAGTCGCTCCCGGTCGGACTCGTCCGGTCGCGGAACCATGTCGTCGTCCCGGGTTCCATCCCGCGTGACTTGGGAGTGCGGTCCACCGGCGTGACGATGAGCGCGGCTCCATCGGGCAGCGACCACTTCAGTGCGTGGTAGACCACCGAGAGGGTCTCGGAGCTCTCGATCGCCAGCAGGCCCGGAGCGATCGGACGCGCCTCCTGCCACGGGCCGTCGAGATCATCGGGCTCCGCCGCGGTCCACGCCAGGTACACGGTCACGCGCCCATCCTCGCGAAGGCGGCGATGTCCCGCAGGCTCAGGCGGCGCGGCGCCGGTCCTCGATCACGGTGCGCAGGCTGTCGATGTCGACGCCGGCATCCACCAGGAGGGCGCGCCCAGCGCAGTCCGCGCGCAGGATGCCCAGCAGGAGGTGCCCTCCGTCGATCCGCTTCTGCTTCAGCCGGATGGCCTCACGCAGGGCGAGCTCGAGCGCCTTCTTCGCCTCCGGCGCGAACGGGATGTGGCCTCCGGGCCTGCGTCCCGCGCGCTCCAGAGCATGCGCCCCGAAGGTGCGGTCCGCCTCGCGGCGCACCGCCTCCAGATCGATGCCGATGCCTGCGAGCGCGTCGGCGTCGAGGCCTCCGGAGCGGAGGTCGGCGAGAGCCGTGGCCGACAGGGCGGCGACGTCGACCCCCGACGTCTCGAGCGCGTCGCGGGCCGGACCGTGGGCTCGCGTCAGGGCCACCACCAGGTGTCGCGTGTCGATCCGGCGCGTGGCGGCGTCCCGTGCGATCTCCTGAGAGGCCGTGACGGCGGTGCGGGCCTCGTGGCTGAACTTCTCGAACATCACGTGCTCCTGCCGTGCTTCTTGTGGACCGCCTGCTTGGAGACGCCGAGCGCGTCGGCGACGTCCTGCCACGACCACCCGAGCTGTCGAGCGCGGGTGACCTGGAGCGATTCGAGCCGGTCGGCGAGCTCGCGCAATGACCGCACGGCCCGCAGTCCGACGGCCGGGTCGTCCCCCGCCGCGGATTCCACCAGCTCTCGGTCCGCCATGCCGTCAACCATAGTTGACGAAACTGGCGTCGTCAACCCTGGTTGACGGACAGGTCACCTCGAAGGGCGGCGCCCCTGACCCCGGCGAGCAGACCAGCGGCCGGGCTCAGGCCATGAGGCCGAGCGCGGCCCGCACGATCTCCTCCTCGCCGAGCAGCACCTGGTCGGACGCCGGTCCCAGCGGGATGAAGCTGTCGGCGCTGGAGACCCGCGCGATCCGGCCGGGGTGGCGGGCGGCGACGAGGGCGCTCACGACGCCCTCCCCCACCCCGCCGGAGTGACGGGTCTCGTCGACCACGAGCACCCGGTCGAAGCCACGGCACGCGTCGACGATCCGCTCCTCGGGCAGCGGCGCCAGCCACCGCAGGTCGACCACGGTGGCCTCGATGCCCTGCGCCCGCAGCGCCTCCGCGGCCCGCAGGCTCATGAAGGTGCCGTTGCCGAACGTGACCAGCACGATGTCGCGGCCGTCGCCGTGCATCCCCACCTCGCCGGGAGCGATCACCGCGCCGTCCGACGGGGGTGCGGTCCAGAGACCGTCGCCCTCCTCGTGCAAGTCGCGCGAGTGGTAGCGGGCGATGGGCTCGAGGTAGACGCACACCTGCCCCTGCCGGGCCAGCTCGTGGCACGCTCGCAGCAGCCCGGGGGCGTCGGCGGGATGGCTCGGGACGGCCAGGACCAGCCCGGGGATGTCGCGCAGCACGGCCACCGAGTTGTCGTTGTGGAAGTGGCCGCCGAACCC
>JBEVDF010000040.1:0-5927 GCA_040514145.1 Aeromicrobium sp. | reverse complement strand
CGTTGGAGACCGTGGCCGACAGCGACACGATCGAGACCGACGGCGGCAGGCCGATGATGACCTCCTCCCACACCGCGCCGCGGAAGCGGTCGGCGAGGTAGTGGACCTCGTCCATCACGACGTGCCCGAGGTTGTTCAGCGTGGACGAGCCCGCGTAGATCATGTTGCGCAGCACCTCGGTCGTCATGACGACGATGGGCGCCTCACCGTTGATCGTGTTGTCGCCGGTCAGCAGACCCACGTTCTCCGCACCGTACCGGTCGGCGAAGTCGCTGAACTTCTGGTTCGACAGCGCCTTGATCGGCGTGGTGTAGAAGCACTTGCGCCCGGTGGCCAGCGACAGGTGCACCGCGAACTCACCGACGAGCGTCTTGCCCGATCCGGTGGGGGCCGCCACGAGGACGCCGTGACCGTCCTCGAGGGCCTCGCACGCGCGCACCTGGAACTCGTCCAGTCCGAACGGATAGAGGTCCCGGAAGGCCGCGACGTGCGGGTGCTGCTGGTCCTTGCGGAATCGGGCGTACTGCTCGGCCGGGGTGGACATGACCCCCAGCCTACGGAGGATCAGTCGTCGAGGCCTCGGGGAGCGTCGAGAGTCGAGGCTTCCTCGTCGTCGAGATCCTCGGCGGAACGGCCGCGGCGGCGGTCGGTGACGCGCGCGATGATCTCGGAGATGAAGTACAGGACACTCATCGGGATCGCGAGGAACAGGAAGGTCACGGGGTCCACGGTGGGCGTGGCGATGGCCGCGAACACGAAGATGCCGATGATGATCCACGGGCGGGCCCGGATCAGCTGCTCCGCGCTCACGGCGCCGATCCGGTTGAGGATCACCACGACCACGGGGATCTGCGCACCGACGCCGAACAGCAGGATCATGCGCGTGGCGAAGCTGAGGTAGTCGGCGCCGTTCAACAGGTTCGTCCAGCCCTCGGGAGCGAAGCCGACGAGCAGCTCGATCGCCTTCGGGAAGGTCCAGTAGCCGATCCACGCGCCGCCGAGGAAGAGCGGCAGGCAGGTGGCGGTGAGCAGCAGTGCCGCGCGCTTCTCGTGACGGTGCAACGCCGGCAGGACGAACGCCCAGACCTGCCACAGCCACACCGGGCTGGAGAGGACGAGACCGGCGATCACGCTGGTCTTGAGCTGGAACTGGAAGGCACCGCCGATGCCGCTGATGACCAGCTCGGAGTCGATGCCCTCGTCCTCGAGGGCGGGGCGCACCTGCTCATACGGTGCGGTCAGCCAGTCGAGGATCTCGGGATAGAAGTACCAGGCGACGGCGACGCCGACCGCGATGGCGGCCAGCGCCTTCATCAGGCGCGAGCGCAGCTCGGCGAGGTGGTCGAACAGCGGCATCTCGCCGCCGGGGCCGGGCTGACGCCCGGCGCGACCGAATCCCAGGGCCACCCGGGTCAGCGGGTGGGGTCGTCGCGGCGTTCGGTGGCGGCCGGATCGATGGAGCGGGGAGTCTCGGCCTGCTTCTCCTCCTGCTCGCTCTCACGGATCTCGGACTTGAAGATGCGCAGGGCACGGCCGGAGCCGCGAGCCAGTTCGGGGAGCTTGCGACCGCCGAACAGCAGGATCACGATCCCCAGGATGATGAGGATCTCAGTGGCGCCGATGCTTGGCATGTCAGACTCCTTGTTCGGAACTGGCTCCATCGTACGCGGCCAGCGCTGAGTGGGCGGCGTCCCGTACCCCCGCGGAGAACTCCCCCGGATCCACGACCCGCATCCGGCCGCCCGCCCGCATCACCACGCGACGCAGCCAGGCGGGGTCGCTGCCGAACAGCCGGGCGCGGACCGAGCCGTCGGGGCGCTGCTCCACCACGTCCATCCGGTACTGGCCGAGCAGCCAGTCGGCCCCCGGCTCGATCTCGACGAGCACCGAGGGCGTGTGGGGTCCCTGCGGGAACAGGTCCTCCAGCCGGGCGCGCTGGCCGGAGTCGGTGGTGACGGGCGCGTCGAGCACGGTGGCGGCGACGATCCGGTCGACCCGGAAGAGCCGGTCGGCCTCCACCTTGTGGCACCACGCCGAGAGGTAGCGGTGGCCGTCCTCGGTGAACGCCCGGTGGGGGTCGACCACGCGCTCGGTCTGCTCGTCGCGGGTCTCGTTGGCGTAGACCATCTGCAGCTGCCGCTTGCCGGCCAGCGCCTCGGCCACCGCGGCCTGGACGCCGGGGTCGACCTCGGGAAGCAGCACGTCGACCGGGGTGTCGACCTCGGTGCCGGCCGCCTCGCCGAGCTTCGCCAGCGCCGAGTCGATGAGGGCCGCCTGGTCGCCCGCCGCCGACTGGCGCAGGGTGCGCAGGGCCACGATCAGCGCGGCCGCCTCACTGCGCGAGATCCGCAGCGGTCGCGCCATGAACTCGGCGTCGCGGATGTAGACGACTCCCTCGTCCTGCAGTGCCGTGACGTCGAAGTCGATCAGCTCGCCGTGGTACTCGCCCCACCCGGTGAGCATCATGATCTCGAGCTCACGCTGGGCCTGGGCGGGCTTGATCTTGAACTCACGAGCCAGGTCGGCCAGCGGGATGCCCTGGTTGCTCTGCAGGTACGGGACCATCGCCAGCATCCGGACGACCTGCTTCAAGGACGGGTTCACGCGTGGACCTCCGCGATGGTGCGCAGTCGAGCGATCACGGCGTCGCGCAGCTCGGGCGGTGACACGACGATCGCGTCGGCGCCGTAGGAGGCGACCTCGTCGGCGAGCTCGCCGACCCCCGCGTAGGCGACCTCGACCTCGTCGATGGAGTCGTCGATCCGGTCGACGCGCACGGCGTGCCGCCGCAGCGACTGCGCCCGCCCCGCGGTGACGCGCAGGACGGCGCTCGCGTCGGGCACGGGCGGGTGCAGGGCGCGGGCGACCTTCTTCAGGTCGACGTCATCGGGGACCTCGTACTCCCCCGGCTCGCCGTCGGGCTTCACGTCGCCGACGATCCGCGAGAGGCGGAAGAGGCGCGGTCCCTGGCGGTCGCGGTCGTAGCCGCCCACGTACCAGTGCTCGCGGAACGAGGTCATGCTCCACGGCTCGAGGTGGCGCACGGTGGTCTCGCCGCCGGGCCGGCGGTAGGAGAACGCGATCGGCATCCGGCGGCCCGTCGCGTCGAAGACGGCGTCGAAGGCGGGCTCCTCGGCTCGCAGTCGCGCCTCGGTCATGCGCAGGACCGACGGGTCGAAGTCGTGGCCGATCGCCTTGAGCTTGGCCAGGGCGGTGGTGGTCTCGGCTGCCATGCCGGCGTGGTCCCACAGCTGGCCGGCCAGGCCGATGACGGCGGCCTCCTCGACCGTGAGGTCGATCTGGGGCAGCTCCACCTCGGCGCGCAGCAGCCGGTAGCCGGTGACGCCGCCGAGGGCGTCGAACGTGCCCGTCTCGATCTCGAGGCCGAGGTCGCGCAGCTCCTGCTTGTCGCGCTCGAACTTGCGCTCGAACGCCACGTCGGTGTCCTCGCGGTACTCCGCGATCGAGGAACGGATCTGTTCCTTCGTCAGGTACTGGCTGGTGGCCAACAGGGTGAAGACGAGGTTCATCAACCGTTCGGTCTTCCGCTGGGCCATGTGCGAAAGACTAGCTGGCGTCGAGCAGGTCGACGACGAAGATCAACGGCCCGTCGGGCTGCCCGTTCTTCTTCGCGTCCTTGCCGTAGGCGTCGTCGGACGAGCAGGTCACGACGATGCGGCTGCCGAGCGTGTGGCCGGGAATCTGGTCGCTCCAGCACGGGATGGCCGAACCCTCGGCGATCGAGATCTGGCGCGGGCCGGTGGCCCAGGACTGGTCGAAGACCTGGCCGTCGGGGTACTGCTGGCCGACGTACTGCACGCTCAGGGTGGCGCCCTTGGCGATCTTCTCGCCGGTGCCCTTGATGAGGACGGCCGAGCTGGACTTCGTCACCTTCGCGGGCGTCTTCTTGGTCTTGGTGAACTTCGCCGGCTGCTTGTCCTTGTCGTAGGTCAGCTTCGGCAGCGCGGCGGGCGCCTTCTGGGCCTTGCCGCTGGCCTCGGTGGGCACCTTCGAGACGAGGTCGAAGAGGAACACCATCGTGTCCTCCTTCTCCAGGCCGAGCGAGTCGGCGCTCTGCAGCAGCGAGACGCCGTCCTTGGCCGGCACCGACACCAGGACGCGCGAGCCGATGTCCTGGCCCACGAGGCCCTTGTAGAAGCCCGGCAGCGCCGTCTTCTTGTTCAGGGTGAGCGTCATCGGGGTCTCGTTCTCGAAGGAGTTGTCGAACTCCTTGCCCGTGCGGCCGTTGATCGCGACGTAGTTGATCTTGATCGTGTCGCCGGCGGCGACCTCGTCGCCGCCACCCTCGGAGACGACGCGGGACTCGGTCTTCTCGGTGGTGTAGTCCTGCTCGACCGTGACCTTCGGCGTGCTGCCCTTGGAGACCTCGATCCCGTCGAGGTCGGTGCCGCCGCCACAGCCGGCGAGAACGAACGATGCGGTGGCCATGGCGGTCACGAGAGCAATACGACGCACGGTGAGATTCCTCCTGGGGATCGATGCCGTGGCCACACTAACGGCCGATTCCAAGGAACGTCTGAGAGATCACATGGAGTCGATGAGGCGCTGGACGCGGTCGTCCTGCGAGCGGAACGGATCCTTGCACAGGACCGTGCGCTGGGCCTGGTCGTTGAGCTTCAGGTGCACCCAGTCGACCGTGAAGTCGCGGCGTCGCTCCTGCGCCCGCGCGATGAAGTCGCCGCGCAGCCGGGCCCGCGTGGTCTGCGGCGGCACGGACTTGGCGGTGAAGACGTCGAGGTCCTTCGTGACCCGGGCGACCGCCCCCTTGCTCTCGAGCAGGTAGAACAGGCCGCGGTCGCGGCGGATGTCGTGGTAGGCCAGGTCGAGCTGGGCGATGCGGGGATCGGCCCACGAGAGGCCGCGCTGCGTGCGGTAGCGGTCGAGCAGCCGGTACTTGATGACCCAGTCGATCTCGCGCTCGATGAGGCTGAGGTCCTCGCTCTCGACCGCCTTGAGCGTGCGCTCCCACAGGTCCATCGTGCGGTCGATCGTGGGCGTGCGCAGACCGTTGCGGTCGATGAAGTCGGCGGCCTTGGCGAAGTACTCGGCCTGGATCTCCAGCGCCGAGAGCTCGCGGCCGTTGGCCAGCTGGACCTTGCGCCGCCCGGTCATGTCGTGCGAGATCTCGCGGATCGCCCGGATCGGGTTCTCCAGCGTGAGGTCGCGCATCGTGACCCCGCCCTCGATCATCCGCAGCACGAGGTCGGTGGTGGCGACCTTGAGCATCGTGGTGGTCTCGCTCATGTTCGAGTCGCCCACGATCACGTGCAGCCGGCGGAAGCGCTCGGCGTCGGCGTGGGGCTCGTCGCGGGTGTTGATGATCGGCCGCGATCGCGTGGTGGCGCTGGAGACGCCCTCCCAGATGTGCTCGGCGCGCTGGCTGACGCTGAAGACGGTGCCGCGCGGGGTCTGCTGCACCTTGCCGGCACCGCAGATGATCTGGCGCGAGACCAGGAACGGGATCAGCACGTCGGCCAGACGACTGAACTCGCCGCCGCGGCTGACGAGGTAGTTCTCGTGGCAGCCGTAGGAGTTCCCGGCGGAGTCGGTGTTGTTCTTGAACAGGTAGATGTCGCCCTCGACGCCGTCCTCGGCGAGGCGCTGCTGCGCGTCGAGCATGAGGCCCTCGAGAATCCGCTCGCCCGCCCGGTCGTGCGTGACGAGATCGAGGATGTCGTCGCACTCGGGGGTCGCGTACTCGGGATGGCTGCCGACGTCGAGGTAGAGGCGGGCGCCGTTGCGCAGGAAGACGTTGCTGCTGCGCCCCCACGAGACCACCCGTCGGAACAGGTAGCGCGCGACCTCGTCGGGCGACAGGCGGCGCTGGCCATGGAACGAGCAGGTGACGCCGTACTCGTTCTCGATCCCGAAGATCCGCCGGTCCATGCGGCCAGCCTAGTCCCGCA
>JBEVDF010000305.1:0-2523 GCA_040514145.1 Aeromicrobium sp. | reverse complement strand
GCCGGCATGTCGATGGAGCAGTACCTCGAGAACGAGAAGCAGACCATCGACGAGTTCGAGGCCGAGCTCGAGAAGCGTGTCCGCGACGCGATGGCCTCGCAGTTCCTGCTCGACGAGATCGCGCGGGGCGAGGAGATCGGGGTCGAGCAGGACGAGCTGTCCCAGCACCTGTTCCGTCGGGCGCAGCAGTCCGGCCAGAACCCCGACGAGTTCGTCAAGCACATGGTCGAGCACAACCACATCCCCGAGATGGTCTCGGAGGTCGTGCGCGGCAAGGCGCTGGCGCGCATCGTCGAGGGCGCCACGGTGACCGACGTGTCGGGCAACGCGGTGGACCTGAAGAACCTCCTGCCGGACGGCAGCATCGGCGACCCCGCTGCCCAGGACGCCTCCGACGAGGCGCTGGAGGAGGCCCCGGCAGAGGCAGCTCCGGAGCCCACCGAGGGCGCCACCGCAGCCGCGGAGGACGACACCCAGAAGGACTGACGGCGTGGGGCGTTGACCGTCCGCACAAACTCAGTGAACACTTGTGCACTGTGAGCGATGCGAGCGTGCTGGATGCCGCGGCCCTGGCGGCCGACTATGCCGAGGACCTGATCGTCGGGACGGTCCGTGACGTCCACGGCGCCGTCTCGAACCGGGTGCACAAGGTGACCGACCGGGTCGCCGGCGGAACGACGATCGGTCACCGGATCCACGACGGTGTCTCGAAGGCCGTCTACACGAGCATCAGCGCCGGCCTCAAGGTCTCGGCGAAGGGGCTGCGCGTGGCCGGTGAGGCCGGGATCGGCCCCGACCTCGAGGCCAGCTCCCGGGGCCGTTTCGTCCGGGCAGCCATCAACGGGCTGATCGGCGACCGCCTGCGCGACGAGGGGTCGCGGTTCGCCTTCGACATGGGGGTCCGTGTCGACGGCCGTGACGTCGTACTGGATCGTGCGGGGATCGCCACCGCCTTTCCCGGCGCGACCGACAAGCTCGTGGTGTTCGTGCACGGGCTCAGCGAGAACGAGGCCTACTGGAACCGGGCCGCGAGGCCCCGGACCGAGGCCCGCCGCGAGGTGCCCGAGAAGCGCAGCTACGGCGACCGCCTGACCGAGGACGGCTGGACCCCCGTCTACCTGCGGGTCAACACCGGACTGCCGATCGCGGAGAACGGTGTCGCGATGGCCGCGCTGCTCAGCCGGCTGGTGGAGGCCTGGCCCGGCGACGTACGCCGCATCGCGCTCGTGGGTCACTCGATGGGCGGGCTGATCACCCGTGCGGCCTGTGCCGTGGCGACCGACAGCGACACCCCGTGGACCGACCTCGTCACCGACGTCGTCTGCCTCGGCACGCCGCACCTCGGTGCGCCGTTGGAGCGAGTCGTCACCAAGGGGGTCGCCGCGATGGGGCGGCTGCCCGAGGCAGCCCCGTTCGGCCGGATCCTGGAATACCGCTCCGTCGGCATCCTCGACCTGCGCCACGGGCTCGCCCAGGACGTCCAGAACCTGCCGAACGCCCGTTACCGACTCGTCTCCGCGACCCTCACCCGGTCGCCGCGGTCGATGACCTCGGGCACCCTGGGCGACTACCTGGTGCCGTACGCGTCGGCGCTGGGTCGCCGCCCCAACGGCGAGGAGATGTTCCCGGGCGCCGAGACCCTGCACGTCCCGTACGCCGACCACTTCGACCTGCTGAACCACGACGACATCTACGCTGCCATCCGGGAGTGGCTCCGCGACCGCTCCGACCCCCCGACGAAGGACGAGAGCCCCCACGCATGAGCGAGCGCAGCGAGCTCATCATCCAACCCAGCGCGCATCGAGCCTCGTGCGTGCACGGAGCGAAGCGAGTACACAGATGAGCATTCCTGCACCGATCTCGGCGACCCTGGACATGAAGGCCGGCGCCGACGAGGTGTGGCGGGTCGTCTCCGACCTCGGGCGGATGCCGGAGTTCAGTCCTGAGCTGCGCAAGGCGTTCGTCCTCGGCAGCCCCGGGGTCGGCGCCAACATCATCGGGATCAACCGTCGCAAGGTCGTCGTCTGGCCGACGACCTCGAAGGTGGTGCGGTGGGAACCTGGCCGCGCCGTCGCCTGGCGGACCCGGGAGAGTGGTGCCACCTGGATCTATGAGCTGGAACCGACCGCCACCGGGACGAGGGTCACCGGCCGTCGGGTGCTGCCCCGCTTCACGTGGGGCACCGCACTGCTCGGGCCGGTCATCGGGGGCGCTGAAGGCCACGACGCCGAGCTCGCCGACGGGATCCGCACCACGCTGGAGCGGATCCGGGCTGCTGTGGAGAAGTAGGAGGCTCCCGGAGTCTGCTGTGGGCGAACACGGCCGTTTCCCCGTGGTTTTGTCACGGGGGACGTCTAGGGTCGGTCCCGTGACTGAGAACTCCATGCACGGCCCGACCTCTCCGCGGATGGACGGCGGAGGAGGGTCGTACGGCCTCGACGACCACATCTACCAGCGACTGCTCCGCGAGCGCATCGTCTTCCTCGGTTCGGAGGTGCGCGACCAGAACGCCAACGCGATCTG
>JBEVDF010000327.1:0-4462 GCA_040514145.1 Aeromicrobium sp. | reverse complement strand
AGGAGCAGAGGCTCATGGTCGACACCGCCACGGGCACCGCCGCGATGGTGAAGTACATCGAGAAGGAAGTCGTCGACGCCGCCGTGCCCGCGTGGCCGTGGGCGCCGATCGGTCAGGTCATGAAGCACGCGCCCCTCTCGGTGGTGCGCAAGCTCGTCTGATCCGGCGAGACCGACGCGCTACCACCCGTCGGACCTATTGAAGTTGAGTTTGACTTCACTTACGTTCATCGTGACCTACCTCACATCGACGTCGCCCGACGTCCCGGGGCGGTCGTGAGTCCGTCCGTCCGCGGCGGACTCGAGCTTGAGGAGGCTCGATGAACGTTCGACGCATGGCGCTCGGGGCGACGATGGCAGCGGTCCTGGCGACCGCTTCCGCCTGTGGGGGCTCGGCCGGTGACGGTGGCGGCGGGGGCGGCGACGACTCCTACGACATCGGCATCGTCCAGTTCTCGGCCACCGACGAGACGGCCGAGAAGGCGATCAACTCCTACGTGGAGTACGCCGACGAGGAGGGCTGGAACATCACGAAGGTCGACCCGCAGGGCTCGGTGGACAAGGCCATCAGCGCGGTGAACGACTTCGTCCAGAAGGACGTCGACCTGATCATCGTCACCGTCTTCCCGACGGACCAGATCACCGGCGGCGTGCGCGCGGCCACGGAGGCCGGCATCCCGATCATCTCGTTCAGTGGTGGCTCCGGCGAGGGCGTGCCACTCAACGCCGACTCCGGCGCGCTGGTCTCGACCGACGTCTCGAAGCAGCTCGTCGACGACCTGGGCGGCGAGGGCGAGCTGCTCCTGCTGGGCTACAAGAGCGGCCTGCCGTGCATCGGCCGTGAGGAGGCCCTGAACGATGCCCTCGAGGGCAGTGACATCACCGTCACCCGTCAGGAGGTGGCCATCCCGGGCCAGGTCGAGAGCGGCACGAAGTTCACGCAGGCGTGGCTGGCCAAGAACCCGGAGGGCAGCGGCAACCTGGCCATCTGGGCGTGCTTCGACGACCCGGCGCTCGGCGCGGTCAGCGCTCTGAGGTCGGCCGACCGGACCGACGTGAAGGTCTACGGCATCAACGGCACGCCCGCCGCGGTGACCGCGGTGCAGTCCGGCGCCATGCGCGCCACGGCGTTCATCGACGTCGCCGGGGCCGGCCGGGAGCTGGCCGTGCGCACGCCCGACGTCATCGAGGGCGGCGTCGACGCGGAGCCCGAGGACATCCCCATCCCCACGTTCGTGGTCACGAAGGAGTCCTACGACGAGTTCGCGCAGAAGTACCCGGACGAGGTGAAGTGAGGTCCTCGCGTCCGTGAGCACGCCGAAAGTGCCCGGCACCGCCCCTGCGGTGCCGGGCATTTTCGCGCTTCGGCGGTACGTGGAGGGGCTGATGGGGCTCCTGTTGCATGGCCGGAGCGGAATTCTGAAATTGAATTCAGTTTCCTATTGAACCTGTGATCGGTTTCACATACGTTGCTCGGTGACATAGGTCACACGCATCGTCGAAAGGCACCCCCCGCCATGGTCAACATCGCCGCCGACGTCTGGGCTCACACGGACTCCGATGCCGATCGCGTCGCGATCCGGTCGCCCCGGACGATCACGTTCGGTCAGCTGCGCCGGACCAACGAGCAGGTCGCCGGAGCGGTTCGTGCCGCGGGGATCGCGCCGCTGGACCGGGTCCTGTTCATCGCGCCGAGCATCCCGGAGTTCCCGGAGGTGTACTACGGCCTGCACGCCGCCGGCGTCACGGTCATCACGATGAACACGATGTCGACCGAGCCGGAGATCGGCTACGTGCTCGACGACTCGGGCGCCTCCCTCGTGATCGCCTGGCACGAGTGCGCGAGCAACGCCCGGGCCGCCGCCGCCGACCGCGGTCTCCAGTTCTGGCAGCTCGACGCGGGCTTCTCGTTCGACGCCGAGCCGCTCACCGAGCCGCACGACCACGCTCCGCAGGACACCGCGCTGATCCTCTACACGTCGGGGACCACCGGCCGGCCCAAGGGCGCCGAGCTCACGGCGGCGAACCTCGTCGACACGGTCACGTCGTTCCAGCCCGTCCTCAACATCAGCGCCGACGATCGCTTCGGCACCGGACTGCCTCTCTTCCACGTCTACGGGCAGGCCGTGTGCATGAACACGACGCTCGCGACCGGCGCCTCGTTCTCGCTGGTCCACCCGTTCGACCCCAAGGTCATGCTCGACGTGATGGTGGCCGATGAGCTCACCACCATGGCCGGCGTGCCGACGATGTGGAACGCGATGCTGCACGCCGAGGGCGACTACACGCCGGAGGACTTCTCGGCGCTGCGGCTGGCCACGTCGGGGGGCGCGAGTCTCCCGGTCGAGGTCATCCGCGCGTTCAAGGACAAATTCGACTGCGCGATCCTCGAGGGCTACGGGCTCACCGAGTCCACGGGCGCGGCCACGTTCAACGACATCAACCGGGAGCAGCGGACCGGCACGGTCGGGCCCGCGCTGCCGGGCTCGCGCATCGAGGTGCGCGACCCCGAGGGCAACGTCCTGGGTCCCGACCAGCCCGGAGAGGTCTACATCGCCGGCCCCACGATCATGAAGGGCTACTGGAACCGGCCCGACGCGACGGCCGCTGACCTGCGCGACGGCTGGCTCAAGACCGGGGACATCGGCACGATCGACGCGGACGGCTACCTCAGCATCGTGGACCGCGTGAAGGACCTGATCATCCGCGGTGGCTACAACGTCTACCCCCGCGAGGTCGAGGAGGTGCTGTACGAGCACCCCGACATCGTCGAGGTCGCGGTCGTCGGCGTCCCGGACGACCACTACGGCGAGGAGATCGCGGCCGTCACGGTGTTGACCGAGGGGTCGGACGCCACGCCCGAGAGCATCCGCGCCTGGGCCAAGGAGCGCCTGTCGGCGTACAAGGTGCCGCGCCTGTTCGCGTTCGTGGACGCCCTGCCGAAGGGTGCCACCGGGAAGATCCTCAAGCGGGCGATCGACCGGGACGAGCTGCGCTCCGTGGCCGCGCAGGGCGGCCGAGGATGAGGCTCGAGGGCAGCGTCGCGATCGTCACCGGCGCCGGAGGCGGGATCGGCGCGGCGCTGTGCCGCCGCTTCGTCGAGCAGGGAGCCCGCGTCGTCGCGACGGATCTCGACGAGGGACGCCTGAAGGGCGAGGTCGAGGCCATCGCCGCGGACCACCCCGGCACGATCGAGGCGCTCGCCGGCGACTGCTCGGACGTCGAGCACATCCGCGCGACGATCGCCCTGGCCGAGTCGTCCTTCGGCCCCGTCGACCTCTACGCGGCGAATGCCGGCGTCGGACTCGGTGAGAATCTCGATGCGACGCCGGCGGACTGGCAGACCTCGATCGACGTCAACGTCATGGCGCACGTGCGGGCCGCGGAGCTGCTCGTGCCCGGATGGCTGGAACGCGGCAGTGGCCACTTCCTGTCCACCGCGTCGGCGGCGGGCCTGCTGACGCAGATCGGCTCGGCGACCTACTCGGTGACGAAGCACGCCGCGGTCGCCTTCGCCGAGTGGCTGTCGGTCACGTACGGCTCGCGCGGGATCGGCGTCAGCTGCCTGTGCCCCATGGGCGTGAACACGGCGATGCTCAACAGCGGCGCCGACTCCGACAGTGAGGCGGCGCGCCAGGGCGCCAAGGCGGTCACGCAGGCGGGACTCGTCCTGGAGGCACTGGAGGTGGCCGACATCGTCGTGGCCTCCCTGGCCACCGACGAGTTCCTGATCCTGCCGCACCCCGACGTCCTGGAGTTCTTCCGGCGCAAGGCGTCGGACTACGACCGGTGGCTGCGCGGCATGCGCCGCTACCAGGAGTCACTCGCATGACCGGGGTGCTCTTCCACGACATGGTCGCGACCTCGCGTCGCGGCATGGGTGGTGACGTCCGCCTGGACGGCGCCACGACGGGGGTCGCGTTCGCGCGGCCTCTGGACGTCGAGCCGGGTGCTTCGCGCCCGTCCTTCGTCGCAGGGGGACCGGTGAACCATCCCGCTGTGGATGGTCCTGAGCTTGAGGAGGCTCGATGAAGTTCCGACGCATCGCTCTGGGAGCGACCATGGCTCTGGCCGTGGTGACTGCTGCCGCTTGTGGAGGCTCGTCCTCCGGATCCGACGGGGGCGACGACCCGTTCTCCGTGGGCATCGTCCGATTCGCGCCCAGTGAGGTGACGACGGAGGCCGTCATCAACAAGTACACGAAGCTGGCCGAGGACGAGGGCTGGGAGGTCACCACCGCCAACCCCGACGGCGCCGTCGACAAGGCCATCGGCGCGATGCAGGACTTCGTGCAGAAGGACGTCGACATGATCATCGTCTCGGTCATCGAGTCGAAGTCGCTGACGGCCGGACTGAAGTCGGCGCAGGCTGCCGGCATCCCCGTGGCCTCCATCGCCGGCGGCGGCGCCGACGGCGTCACCTTCGACCTGGTCGTCTCGCCGGGCACCGAGGTCCCCGAGGCC
>JBEVDF010000289.1:0-3171 GCA_040514145.1 Aeromicrobium sp. | reverse complement strand
TCGACCGCCTGCTCGTACGCCGTCACGAGGGCCTGGATCGTCAGCGGCTTGAACCGCTCGATCATCGACGTGATGATCTCGGGCGGCTGTCCCGACGACTTGAGGTACGGCCACACCTGGGTGCGGAACAGGGCGGTCAGCTCGTCGGCGAGCGCGGTGCCGTGGGCCAGGATCAGCTTGCGCGCCGCATGGGCCGCCTCGATCGGCAGCTCGGCGTCGAGGAAGCCCATCCCCACGGCGAGATGGGCCGGTGCGAGACGGAAGACGTCCTCGTCCGGCGTCGGCTCGATGACGCCGAGGGCGATCAGCAGCTCGAGGTCGGCGTCGGACAGCTGGCGGCCGGCCCGCTTCTCCAGCGCCGGGCGCTCGAGGGTCTCGGGCAGCTCGGGCATCCACGGCGCGAGCAGCGTGCGGTGCAGGGCCACCTGGTCGGGCCCGGCGTCGGCCGGGATCTTCTCCAGGTAGCCCTCGATCGCCTGGAGTGTGAAGCCGTGGGCCTGCAGCTCCCGCACGAGCTCGAGCCGCACGATGTGGTCGGCGCCGTAGTACCCGTTGCGCCCGGCACGGCGCGGCGGCGGGATCAGGCCGCGGCCGGCGTAGAACCGGACGGTCCGCACGGACATGCCGACGCGTTCGGCCAGCTGCTCGATGCCGATCGACTCGGGGGCGTCGTTCACGATCACGAGACTAGCCCGAGGCGGCCTCCAGCTGCCCTACGCTCGGCCAATGCAGCCACGGCCCCGCACGCGACGCGTCGTGATCGTGCTGGCGGTGCTCTACGTCGGGCTGGTGGCCGCGATCGGCCTGTGGCCGCGCCACGTGGACGCCGGGCTCGGGGTGGAGACCTGGACGCTGACCACCACCATCGCCGATGCCCTCTCCGTGCCGGCCTCGCGGGTGGTGGAGGGTGCCGAGGTGCTGGCCAACACGCTGCTCTTCGTCCCGGTGGGCGCCGTGGTGGCGGTGGCGCTCCCGCGGGCCTCGGTGCTGGCCGCGATCGCCGCGGGCCTGGGCGTGGCCGTCGCGATCGAGCTGTTCCAGTGGTTCGGACCCCTCGACCGCACCGCGTCGCTGCTCGACGTGGCCGCCGACGTGGTCGGCGCCGTGATCGGCTTCGGAGCCGTGAGGGCCGCCTCGAGCGGGTCCCCGGTGGCCCGGGCGGCCTCCGCGTCGCTCGCCGCCATCACCCTCGGGGTGCTCGTCGTGCTGCTGTGCGGCCTGATGATCTCGGGCTCCTGAGGGCCCGGCAAAGGCGTGCATTCAACTTTCTCGCAGTGAAATACTGGGGGTATGTGGCGACTCTGACAGTAATGGTGTCAGAATCATCGCCAACGCTTCCATCCGTTGTGAGGACATCCATGACCGAGGCATTCATCTACGACGCCATCCGTACCCCCCGCGGGCGCGGCAAGAAGAACGGGTCGCTCCACGAGGTCAAGCCGATCTCGCTGGTCACCGGCCTGCTCGACGAGATCAAGGTGCGCAACCCCAACCTCGACCCGAACCAGGTCGACGACGTCGTCCTCGGCGTCGTCTCGCCCGTGGGCGATCAGGGCGCCGACATCGCCCGCACCTCCGTGCTGGCCGCCGGCTTCGGCCAGCAGGTCGCCGGCGTGCAGCTCAACCGCTTCTGCGCCTCGGGCCTGGAGTCGGTCAACCAGGCCGCGTCGCGCGTCAAGTCCGGCTGGGAGGACCTGATCATCGCCGGCGGCGTCGAGTCCATGAGCCGCGTGCCCATGGGTTCGGACGGCGGCGCCTGGGCGATGGACCCCAAGACCTCGCTCGACACCGGCTTCGCGCCCCAGGGCATCGGCGCCGACCTCATCGCCACGATCGAGGGCTACAGCCGTGAGGACGTCGACACGTTCGCCGCCGAGTCGCAGGCCCGCGCGGCCAAGGCGATCGCCAACGGCTACTTCGACAAGTCGATCGTGCCGGTCAAGGACCTCAGCGGCCTGACGATCCTCGACCACGACGAGTTCGTGCGCGAGGGCACCACGGTCGAGTCCCTGTCGGGCCTCAAGCCGTCGTTCGCCGACATCGGCGACCTCGGTGGCTTCGACGCCGTCGCGCTGCAGCGCTACGTCGACGTGGACAAGATCAACCACGTCCACCACGCCGGCAACAGCTCGGGCATCGTCGACGGCGCCTCGCTGGTGCTGATCGGCAACGAGAACGCCGGGGCACGCCACGGCCTCACGCCGCGCGCCCGCATCGTCTCGACCGCCGTCATCGGCTCCGAGCCGACGATCATGCTGACGGGCCCCGGCCCCGCCTGCCGCAAGGCGCTGGACAAGGCCGGCCTGTCGATCGAGGACATCGACCTGCTCGAGATCAACGAGGCGTTCGCCGCCGTCGCGCTCAAGCTCATGCGCGACCTCGACGACTTCCCGCACGACCGCACGAACGTCAACGGCGGCTCGATCGCGATGGGCCACCCGCTGGGTGCCACCGGCGCGATGATCCTCGGCACGCTCGTCGACGAGCTGGAGCGCCGCGAGAAGCGCTACGGCCTGGCCACGCTGTGCATCGGCGGCGGCATGGGCATCGCGACCATCGTCGAGCGCATCTGATCCGTCCGACCCCAGACCACGAAGGAATACGTATGACTGCAACCGACGCGGTGCGCTACGAGGTCGAGAACGGCATCGTCACCCTGACGATCGACGACCCCAACCAGAGCGCCAACACGATGAACGCGACCTACCGCGCCTCCATGGAGGCCGCGGTCGACCGTCTCGCTCGCGAGATCGCCGACGACGCCGACTCCATCAAGGGTGTCGTCGTCGCCAGCGCGAAGAAGACCTTCTTCGCCGGTGGCGACCTCAAGCTGATGACCCAGGCCACCCCGGCCGACGCGCAGGAGCTCTTCGACAACGTCGAGTCGATCAAGGCCACGCTGCGCAAGCTCGAGACGATCGGCAAGCCCGTCGTCGCGGCGATCAACGGCGCCGCCCTCGGTGGCGGCCTCGAGATCGCGCTGGCCTGCCACCACCGCATCGCGGCGGAGGGTCGCTACGAGATCGGTCTGCCCGAGGTCACTCTCGGACTGCTCCCCGGCGGCGGCGGCATCGTGCGCACCGTCCGTCTGCTCGGCCTGCAGAACGCCCTCCTGAACCTGCTCCTGCAGGGTCAGCAGCGCGGACCGGTAGAGGCCAAGGAAGTTGGCAT
>JBEVDF010000278.1:0-7537 GCA_040514145.1 Aeromicrobium sp. | reverse complement strand
GTCCGTGGCGGCGCCCGCCGCGCCTCGTGCTGAACGGCTTCCGTGCCTCGCTGGGCTGGACCGAGCGCGAGGTCGCCCAGACGCTCCGCGAGCTCACCGGGCACACGCCGTGGGCGTTCCTGCCGCAGGACGGGCCCGGCCACGACCTCGCCCTGATGACCGGTCGGCCGCTGCGCGAGGTGGTGCCCACGTCGGGCTACGTCACGCGGGTCGAGCGGCTCGCCACCGATCTGGTGCCGTCCCGGTGACGCCGAACGGGTCAGAGGTACGCGCCGTCGCCGACCCTGTCGTAGATCTCGACGATCTCGGATCCCAGCTGGAGGGCGCCGAAGGCGAACACGACCACCAGGACGCCACGGGCGAGCCACGGCCCCGCCACGGGCCACCGAGGTCCGGCCCAGCGTGCGAGGAACCAGCCGGCCACCATGAGGAAGGTCACCGGGAAGAGCGGGAAGACCCACGGGACCAGCCCGGCCCACGTCCAGCGGCTGCGCAGGAGTGCCGAGTCGTCGCGCACCGCCCAGTCCACCGCGGGCGGCATGACCAGCAGGAAGACGAAGGGAACCGAGAGCGTCAGGGCGATCGCGGCCCACGTCGGCTCGAGCCGGGTGAAGTCCACGCCGTCCGAGTGCACCAACGAGTCGCCGACCATCACGGTGCCGCCCACCACCACGCACGCGCGGCGGAACCAGACGGGCCCCGGTGCGAGTCGACCGAGGGCCAGGTAGATGCCGGCGCCCAGGACCCCGAGGGCGGCGCCGGTCACCAGGAGCTGGAACGTCCCGCTCGCGGTGACCTCGCCCATGGGGAAGCCGTCGTCGGTGATGGTCCCGTGGTCCTCGGGGTTCAGGTTCGCCAGCAGGGCCATGAAGAGGCGGCCGCCGATCCCTCCCACCAGCAGTCCCAGCGCGGCACCGACGCACGAGGCGGCGGCCAGGCGGCGCGCTGCGGACAACGCGTTCGAGCGCGTCATGGTCATGGTCTCCATGCCGGGAGGATGGCACGGCGCCGGGTCCGCTGTCAGCGACTCGCGCCCCTTTTCGATGACCCACCCGCAGCCGACGCGGGTGGTAAGTTTCTGGGCTACCGGCGGACCGGACCTTCGCCAGGACAGCAGGGGAGCACATGCAACGACTGAGTCCTCTCGAGGCGATGTTCCTGCACCAGGACCATCCCGAGACCCCCCGCCACGTCGCCTCGCTGGCGATCCTCGCGCCCGGTGACCGCCCTCTGGACTACGACCGCCTGATCCAGGTCATCAACGACCGCATCGACCTCGTGCCGCGCTACCGCCAGGTGCCGCGCCGCATCCCCGGCGGCGTCGGCATGCCGGTCTGGGTGGACGACGAGCACTTCGACCTCTCCCTGCACGTGCGGCGCTCGGCGCTGCCCCGGCCGGGCGGGCGCGACGCGCTGCACGAGCTGGTGGGCCGGCTCATCGCCCGCCGGCTCGACCACGAGCGACCCCTGTGGGAGCTCTACCTGATCGAGGGACTGCAGGGCGGCGAGCTGGCGCTGCTGTTCAAGTCGCACCAGGCGCTCGTCGACGGCTCGCACACGGTCGACCTCGCGCAGGTGCTCCTGGAGGAGACGCAGCGCGATCGCACGATCCCGCACGATGAGTGGACGCCGCGTTCCGCGCCCGGCACGGTCGAGCTGCTCACCGGCTCGCTGCGCTCGCAGATCAGTCACCCGGCCGAGCTGTTGTGGAGCGGCGAGTACCAGTGGTCCCGCGTCGTCTCGCGGCTGCCGGGCCTCGGTCCCGACGCGGCCACCAACGGCCCGCTCACCGCGGCGCTCTCGCGGCACCGACGCTTCACGTCGGTGAGCGCCCCGCTCACCGAGTTCCGGCGCGTCCGCGACGAGCACGGCGGCACGGTCAACGACGTGATCCTCGCGGCGATCGCCGGCGGCCTGCGCGGATGGATGCTCACCCGGGCCGAGCCCGTCACGGCCAAGACCAGCTTCCGCGCGATGGTGCCGATGTCGGTGACGCGCGACGGTCTCGCGGAGGGCGGTCACCCGACCTCGCTCGGCCCCCTCGTGCGCGGCCTCATGCTGACGCTCCCGGTGGGCGAGTCCAACGCCGTGGTGCGGCTGCACCAGGTCTCCTACGCCCTGAAGGGCCACCGTGAGACCGGTTCGGCCGTGGCGGCCAACAAGCTGGCGAACCTGCCCGGCTTCGCGACCTCCACGTTCCACGCGGTCGGCGCGCGGGTGGCCGCGGACGAGGCGAACCGGCCCTACCACCTCGTCATCACGAACGTGCCCGGCCCGCAGGACCCGGTGTACATGGCCGGTCAGCAGCTCCGGGAGATCTTCCCGGCGATCCCGCTCACGGGGCACCGGACGATCTCGGTGGGCGTCACGTCCTACGACGGCCACGTCTTCTTCGGCATCGTCACCGACCGTGAGGCGGTGCCGGACGCCGACGTGCTGGGCCAGTGCATCCTGGAGGCGTTGGAGGAACTGACCGAGACGATCGGTCCCAAGCGCGCGCGGGCTCCGCGCGGACGGAAGAGGCCCACATGAGCCGGATCCGCGTCTACGCGGCCGCCGACGCCGCGCTGCTGCGCACCCTCGCCGAGGACGCGCCGGTCACGCCCGAGCGCGTCACGGCCGCGTCGCAGGACGAGGAGGACGAGTACGACGCCCTGCTGACCGCGGCCGAGCAGGGCGCGGTGGTGGTGTGCGCCGAGCTCGACGACGCCGACGCGCCGATCCGGCTGCGCGACGTGCAGTCGTTCCACGTCGACGCCGACGGCAGCGGCGACCTGGCCTGGTACGCGCCGCAGGAGCTCGACGAGGTCGTCGCGCTGCTCGACGTGCGCTGAGCGGTCACGCCCGCCAGTCGTAGTCCATCTGTCGCGCGACCCGCGCGCCCAGGCCGTCCTCGATCCGGTCCACGAGGTGCAGCGCCAGGTCGATGCCGGCGGAGATGCCCGCCGACGTGTAGACGTCGCCGGCCCGGATCCAGCGGGGTCCGTCGACCACGTCAAGACCGGGGTACCGCGAGGCGAGCGCCGCCTGGTCCTCCCAGTGCGTGGTGACGCGCTGGTCGGTCAGGATGCCGGCCTCGGCCAGCAGGAAGGCGCCGGTGCAGACGGAGGCGATCGTCGGGGTGCCGGCGCGGGCCGCCAGCCAGTCCACGACCCGGGCGTCGCGCTCGACCTCGTCGGTCACGCCGCCGGGCACCAGCAGCAGGTCGAAGTCCGGCGCATCGGCGAGGGACGCGTGGGTCCCCAGCACCAGCCCACCCCGGGCGATCACGCTGGATCGCCCGAGGTGGGCCGAGACCATCGTGACGGTGAGGTCGCGCCCGTCGGGGTCACGGCTGAGGAGCCGCGCCGCGACCGAGAACACCTCGAACGGACCGCACGCGTCGAGCACCTCGACCTGGTCGAACGCGAGGATGCCGATCCTCATGCGGTGGACGTCCGGCTCAGAGCTGGGTCTTGCCGTACTCGACCTCGTCGCGCAGCGAGGCCGTGATCGCCTTGGCGACCTCGGGCTCGATGCGGCGGCCGATCAGCGGCAGCGACACCTTGACGTCGCCGTCCACCGACATGGTGGTGACGGTGCCGGAGCCGGCGATCGTGGAGGTGCCGAGCATCCGGGCGGGCTGGCCGTGGATGTCGACCGACACGTCGGCGGTGCGCGTGCCGGCGGCGTCGGCCGGGCCCCACTTCTCGATCTGCGTCACGGTGACCGAGTCGCCCGTGAGCTTCTTGATGAAGTCGGGCATGTCCGACGCCATCGTGCGCACGATCGTGACGACGGTGGCATCACCCTGCTTCTCCACGCTGACCGTGTAGTCGCGGGCGCCCTGGCGCTCGCATGACCGCTCGCGGAAGCCCTGGTCGCTGACCAGGCCGAAGACCTGCTCGGGGCTGGCCGGGTACTCGTACTTCTCGGTGAGCTTCACGCGTTCTCCTCGGGGGTGGGGGTGCCCTGGCTGAGGCCCTTGAGCTCGGCGAGCCGGGCCTCGACCTCGAGCTGGCCGGCGTCGGCCTCGAGCTCGGCGAATTGGGAGTCGAGGCTGGACGAGGCAAGCTCCTGCTGGCCGAGGACCTGGGCCTCGACGCGGCGGACGCGATCCTCGTAGCGGCTCAGCTCGCTGGTCGGATCGAGGATGTCGATCGACTTGATCGCGTCGTTGACCTGGGCCTGCGCCTCGGCCGAGCGGTGGCGGGCGACGAGCTCGTCGCGCTTGGCGTGGAGCTCGGTCAGCTTGCCCTTCATGCCGACCAGGCCGGTCTTGAGCTTCTCGACGACTTCACTCTGCTGCGCGATCATCGGCGCGGCGGCCTTGGCCTCGTTCTCGGCGGTGATCTGCTTGCCCAGCGCGATCTTGGCGAGCTGGTCGAAGCGGTCGGCCTCGCTGTCGTGGCCCTCGCGGCGCAGCTGGTCGGCCTTGTTCGACGCGGCGATCGCCTTGCCGCCCCACTCCTTCGCGGCGGCGACGTCCTCGGCGTGGTCGGCCTCGGCCAGGCGCAGGTTGCCGATCGTCTGCGCGACCGCCTGCTCCGCCTCGGCGATGGAGTTGGTGTAGTCGCGGACCATCTGGTCCAGCATCTTCTGCGGGTCCTCCGCCTTGTCGAGCAGCGCGTTGATGTTCGCCTTCGTCAACTGGGAGATGCGTCCGAGGATGGACTGTTTCTGAGCCATGCGTCGATCATGGTGCACGCTCCAAACAGGCCGCAACTCACTGGTCGGCGAAGGTGAGCGTGAACGTCGTGTCGCCGGGCCGGCTGGTCAGCGACGTCTCGCCGCCGTGCGCGAGCATGATCGCGCGGACCAGCGACATCCCCAGCCCGGCGCCGCCGGCCGACCGGGTGCGCGAGGAATCGCCGCGCGTGAAGCGCTCCCACACGACCGGCTGCAGTTCCTCGGGAACGCCCGGGCCGTCGTCATGAACCTCCACGCGCGTCGGTCCGGTCAGGATGCGCACCGTGACGGTCGTCCCCTCGGGCGTGTGGCGCGTGGCGTTCGTCAGCAGGTTGGTGACCGCCTGGTGCAGGCGCAGCTCGTCGCCGCCGACGGTCACGGGCTCCGGCGGGACCTCGATCCGCCACCGGCGCTGCGGGTCGACCACGCGAGCGTCGGCCACGGCCTCGACGACGAGCTGCGTGAGGTCCACGTCGCGCTGCTCGAGGGGGCGCCCCGAGTCGAGCCGGGCGAGCAGCAGCATGTCCTCGACGAGCGTCGTCACCCGCCCGACCTCGGACTCGATCCGCTCCATCGCCTCGGTCGGGTCGGCACCGGTGCGGCGGCTCAGCTCGGCGTAGCCGCGGATCGTCGTGAGGGGGGTGCGCAGCTCGTGCGACGCGTCGGCGAGGAACCGGCGGACCTGCTGCTCGCTCTCGTGACGTGCGCGCAGCGCGTCGGCGACGTGCCCGAGCATCTGGTTGAAGGCGGAGCCGACCTGGCCGACCTCGCTGGTCGGGTCGGTGAGCTCGTCCGGCACGCGCGGGATGGACGCCACCGCGCCCGTGGCCAGCGGCGTCTCGGCAACCTCGTGGGCCGTCGCCGCCACCTGCCGCAGTGGCCGCAGCTGGTGGCGGACGATCTGGCGGGCCCCGATGGCCGCGACGGCGATGCCCAGGAGCGAGAGCAGGATCTCCCAGCGGACCAGGCTCGCGATCGTGTCGTCGACCCCGGCGGTCGGCAGGCCGAAGGCGACACGGTCGCCCGTGGAGTTGGTCGTGGCGGCCACGCGGTACGAGCCGAGGCCCGGCAGGTCCACGGTGCGCGGCGCGTCGCCGACCTCGGCCTCGCTCATCGTGTCGACGGCCGCGGGCGGAAGCTGGCTGAGCTCGCCCGTCGCGGTGATCCGGACGCCGATGCGGCAGGCGGAGCCGAAGACGGCCGTCACGCTGCCGGCGTTCTGTCCCGGCGGGAGGGTGGGCAGCTCGCCGCAGTCGGTGACGAGCGCTCCGCCGCCGCGTCCAGGACCCTCCACGCGTTCGGCGCGCTCCACGGCCTGCTGCAGATCGCCGTCGAGCCGCTCCATCAGCGTCGAGCGCATGATCACGGTGGCGGTCAGGGCCACGAGCAGGCAGACCACCGAGACGAGTGCCACGGCGGAGGCGATCAGCCGCCCGGTCAGGGTGCGAGGGCGCATCACGGTGCCGTCGCAGCGGCCTTGAGGATGTAGCCGGCTCCGCGCTTGGTGTGGATCATCGGCTCGCGCCCGGCGTCGATCTTCTTGCGCAGGTAGGAGATGTAGAGCTCGACGATGTTGTCGTTGCCGCCGAAGTCGTAGTCCCACACGCGGTCGAGGATCTGCGCCTTCGACACGACGCGGCGCTCGTTGCGCATGAGGTAGCGCAGCAGCTCGAACTCGGTGGCGGTCAATTCGATGGGCGCTCCGCCCCGAGTGACGTCGCGGCTGTCCTCGTCGAGCTCGAGGTCGCCCACGACGAGGGTCGGGCTGAGATCCTGCTGGCGCCCGCCGGCCCGCCGCAGCAACGCGCGCAGCCGCGCCACGACCTCCTCGAGGCTGAACGGCTTGGTCACGTAGTCGTCGCCACCGGCCGTGAGGCCGGCGATCCGGTCCTCCACGGCGTCGCGGGCGGTCAGGAAGATCACCGGGATGTCGGGGGAGAAGGCGCGCACCTTCGCCAGGACCTCGAGCCCGTCGTAGTCCGGCAGCATCCAGTCCAGGATCATCGCGTCGGGGGCGAACTCGCGGGCCGCCGCGACGGCCTTGCGGCCCGTGCCGGCGGTGCGGATCTCGAAGCCCTCGTAGCGCAGCGCCATCTGCAGGAGCTCGGCGATGTTCGGCTCGTCGTCCACGACCAGTACGCGCAGGGCGGTGCCGTCGGGACGGGTGAGGGCAGGCGCGACGCTCATGCTTCCAGTGTCACGCCTGTCGGCGAAAAGCAGTTGAGCATGGGCTGTGGCCTGGCTGTGAGCGGGGGAATGACAGCGGTGTCATTAACACAGCCAAACCTTAAAGGTCAACTTTAAGTTCATTTCGGCGTGTCGGTGTCGTAGGCTGTCCGCCATGCGTCGTTTGGGACTGGTGGGACTCGTGTGCCTTTTCGTCGTGTCGGGGCTCTCTGCGACCACCATGTCGGCGCAGGCGTTCACCCTGATCTGCACGGCCAAGACCAAGGCGCAGGTCGCCAAGTGCGACACCTCCGGATACGCCGATGTCATGCACCTGATGCACTGGCGGATGTACGCCGGACACAACTGCACCAACTACGCCGCCTGGCGGATGAAGAAGGCCGGCGTCCCCGAGCCGCGGATCCTCATGGGCAACGCGCGGGACTGGCACACGAACGCCAAGAAGCTCGGCTACGTCGTCGACAACCGGGCCGCCGTCGGGGCGATCGCGCAGTGGTCGAAGGCCGCCAGCCACGTCGCCTACGTCGAGCAGGTCGGCTCGGGCTTCCTCGTCCTGTCCGAGGACAGCTACACCTCCAAGACCTACCGCCGGTACCGGGTCAACACGGGCGACTCCTGGTACCCCGAGCGGTTCATCCACTTCAAGGGCCAGAAGGCGCCGGTGGCGCCCGCGCCGACGCCC
>JBEVDF010000295.1:0-5274 GCA_040514145.1 Aeromicrobium sp. | reverse complement strand
GCCCATGTCCTCGGAGAGCCGGCGCATCATCTCGACGCCGGCCGTGCTGGTCCCGTGGTCGTCGAGCCCGGGCGAGAACACGGCGATGCCCACCTGGCCCGGCAGCACGCCGATGATGCCGCCCGAGACTCCGCTCTTCGCCGGGATGCCGACCGAGCTCAGCCAGTCCCCCGCGTCGTCGTACATGCCGCAGGTCGCCATGACGCTCAGCACCTGCCGTGCCGTGCGCTCGGCCATGAGGCGCTCGCCGGAGTCGGGGTGCACTCCCCCGTTCGCCAGCACCGACGCCATCGTCGCCAGGTCGCGCACGTCGACCGACAGCGCGCACTGGCGAAGGTAGCGCTCGACCGCGTCGACGGGGTCCTCGATGATCTCGTAGGCGGCCAGCAGGTGCGCCAGCGCGAGGTTGCGGTGCGCGTCGGCCTGCTCGGCCTCGAGCACCTCCTCGTCGACCTCGAGGTCGCGGCCCGCCAACTGCGAGGCGAACTCGGCGAACCGATCGAACGACCCGATCAGTGCGGCCGTGGCGATGGCCCCCGCGTTGATCATCGGGTTGTGCGGCCGCCCGGTCTGGGAGTCCAGCGAGATCTCGTTGAACGCCTCCCCCGAGGGCTCCACGTCGATCTTCTCGTGGACCGCGTCCCAGCCCAGCTGCTCGAGCGCCAGCGCATAGGCGAACGGCTTGGACATCGACTGGATCGCGAAGCGGTGCTCCAGATCTCCCGCCCCGTGATGCGCGTCGTCCACCGTGCTGATCGCGATCGCTGACGGCGACTCGTCGGTGCACGCGCGCAGGACCTCGTCGAGATAGTCCGGGACGGGCGACCGCATCAGCGGCGTTCGCGCTTCTTGCGGGGACGCTGCTGCAGGTGGATCGGGCTGCCCACGAAGCCGAACTCCTCGCGCAGGCGGCGCTCGATGAAGCGCAGGTAGCCGGCCTCGAGCTTGCCCGACGTGAACAGCACGAAGGTCGGGGGCGCGGTGGACGCCTGGGTGCCGAAGAGGATCTTCGCCTGCTTGCCGCCACGCACCGGGTGCGGGTGCTCGGCGACGAGACGGCCGAGGAACGCGTTGAGCGTCCCGGTGGGAACGCGGGTCTCCCAGCCCTCCAGGGCGGCATCGAGCGCCCGCACGAGGCGATCGATGTGCCAGCCGGTGCGGGCGGCGACGTTGATGCGCGGGGCCCACGGGATCTGGACGAGGTCGCGCTCGATCTCGCGCTCCAGGTAGAAGCGGCGCTCGTCGTCGACGAGGTCCCACTTGTTGAACGCGAGGACCACGGCGCGGCCGGTCTCCTCGATGTTGTTGATGATGCGCAGGTCCTGCTCGGAGATCGACTCGCTCGCGTCGATCACCATGACGGCCACCTCGGCGCGCTCGATCGCGGCCGACGTGCGCAGGCTGGCGTAGTACTCGTGGCCGGTCGCGGTCTTCACGCGCTTGCGGATGCCGGCGGTGTCGATGAAGGTCCAGACGCGGCCACCGAGCTCGACGAGCTCGTCGACCGGGTCGACGGTGGTGCCCGAGACGTTGTCGACGACGACGCGGTCCTCGCCGGCGAACTTGTTCAGCAGGCTGGACTTGCCGACGTTCGGCTTGCCGACGATGGCGACGCGGCGCGGGCCGCGCGGCGCGTCGAAGTCCTCCTCGGGCGCCTCGGGCAGGGCGTCGAGGATCGCGTCGAGCATGTCGCCGCTGCCACGCCCGTGGAGCGCCGAGACCGGGTACGGCTCCCCCAGCCCGAGGTTCCACAGGCTGGCGGCCTCGAGCTCGCCCTTCTGGTCGTCGACCTTGTTCGCGGCCAGCACGACAGGCTTGCCGGACGCGCGCAGCATCTTGACGACCTTGTCGTCGATGTCGGTGGCGCCGATGGTGGCGTCGACCACGAACAAGATGGCGTCCGCGACGGCGATCGCGACCTCGGCCTGGGCGGCGATGCGCTCGGCCATGCCCTTGGCGTCAGGGTCCCAGCCGCCGGTGTCGACGACGGTGAACGCGCGGCCGTTCCAGATCGCGTCGTAGGGCACGCGGTCGCGGGTCACGCCGGGGACGTCCTCCACGACAGCCTCGCGGCGCCCGATGATGCGGTTCACGAGAGTCGACTTACCGACATTGGGACGGCCGATGACGGCGAGGACGGGCTGTGTGGGCACCCGCACAGCCTATCGGGGCGGTGTGAACGTCGTGGAGGCGAACTGGGCCGCGTACAGCTGTTGGTACGCACCCTGTGCCTCGATCAGCTCGTCGTGCGTGCCCTGCTCGACGATCCGGCCCGCCTCCATGACCACGATCAGGTCGGCATCGCGGATCGTGGAGAGCCGGTGCGCCACCACGAAACTGGTGCGACCCGAGCGAAGATCGTTCATCGCCGACTGCACGAGAGCCTCCGTGCGGGTGTCGACCGAGCTGGTCGCCTCGTCCAGCACGAGGATCGCCGGATCGGCCAGGAAGGCCCGCGCGATCGTCAGCAGCTGGCGCTGTCCGGCGCTCACTCCCCCACCGTCGTCGGTGATCACCGTGTCGTAGCCGTCAGGCAGCGTGCGCACGAAGTGGTCCACCGAGGCGGCCTGCGCGGCCGCCAGGATCTGCTCCTCGGTGGGATCGTCGGCACCGTAGGCGATGTTCTCGCGGATCGTGCCGGAGAACAGCCAGGTGTCCTGCAGCACCACGCCGAAGTCGTCGCGCAGCTCGCGGCGGCTCATCTCGGCGATGTCGACACCGTCGAGGGTGATGCGGCCGCCGTCGACCTCGTAGAAGCGCAGCACGAGGTTCGTCAGCGTGGTCTTGCCCGCGCCGGTCGGCCCGACGATCGCGACGGTCTGGCCCGGCTCGGCCACCAGCGACAGGTCCTCGATCAGCGGTTCCTCGGAGTACGAGAAGTCGACGTGGTCGAACACGACGCGCCCGCGCAACGGGTCGGGCTCGGGAGCGTCCACACGATCGGGGCGCTCGCGCTCCTCGTCGAGGAAGGCGAAGACCCGCTCGGCCGACGCCATGCCCGACTGCAACAGGTTCACCATCGCCGCGACCTGCGTCAGCGGCTGCGTGAACTGGCGCGAGTACTGGATGAACGCCTGCACCGAGCCCAGCGACAGGGAGCCGTTGGCGACCCGCAGCCCGCCGACCACCGCGACCAGCACGTAGTTGAGGTTGGAGACGAACATCATCAGCGGCTGGATCACGCCCGAGATGAACTGCGCCCGGAACGACGCCCCGAACAGCTCGTCGTTCGTGGCGGCGAACTCGTCCTGCGCCACCTGCTGGCGCCCGAAGACCTTGACGACCTCGTGACCGGTGAACGACTCCTCGATGAGCGCGTTGAGGCGCCCGGTCTGCGTCCACTGCGCCACGAACTGCGGCTGCGAGCGCTTCATCACGCCGCCCGTGATCGCGATCGCGACGGGGATCGTCACCAGCGCGATGATCGTCAGCAGGGGCGAGATCCAGAACATCATCGCGAGCGTGCCGACCACCATGAGGATGCTGGTGATCATCTGGCTCAGCGTCTGCTGCAGCGACTGGGCCAGGTTGTCGAGGTCGTTCGTCGTGCGCGACATGATCTCGCCGCGCTCCTGGCGGTCCAGGTGCGCGAGCGGCAGGTGGTTGAGCTGGTCCTCCACGTCGTTGCGCAGGTCGGCGACCATGCGCTGCACCACCGTGGTGGCCAGGACGCCCTGCAACCACATGAACAGCGACGACACCACGTAGACCGCGGTGACGATCGCCAGGATCGTGCCGAGCTCGCCCATGTCGATGCCCTGGCCCGGCTTGAGGTCCAGCGCGCCGACGAGCTCCGCCAGCTGGTCCTGCCCGTCCGCCTGCAGCGACGCGACGGCCTCGGCCTTCGTCATCCCCTCGGGGAACTGGCTGGAGACGAAGCCGTCGAAGATCACGTCCGTGGCGTGCCCGAGGATCTTCGGGCCGATCACCGAGAGCGTCACGCCGATCAGGCCGAACGCCGCAAGGGCGAGCACCATCGTGCGGTCCAGCAGCAGCCGGCGGAACACCCGGCCGAACGTCGCCTTGAAGTTGTTCGCCTTCGCGGGCTTCTGGGGTGCCCCGTGCCAGCTCATCGGGCCTCCTCCGGCGACAGCTGCGACAGGACGATCTCGCGATAGACCTCGCAGTCCGCCATGAGCTCGTCGTGGGTGCCCGTGCCGACGGCACGACCCTCGTCGAGCACGACGATCCGGTCGGCCTGGCGGATCGTGCTGATCCGCTGGGCGACGATCACGACGGCGGCGTCGGCGGTGACCGGCTTCAGGGCGGCGCGCAGGGCGGCGTCGGTCGCGTAGTCCAGTGCGGAGAACGAGTCGTCGAACAGGTAGATCCGGGGGCGCTTGACGATCGCTCGGGCGATCGCGAGCCGCTGGCGCTGGCCACCGGAGAAGTTCGAGCCGCCCTGACTGACGGGCGAATCCAGGCCCTCGGGCATGGCACGGACGAAGTCCTCGGCCTGGGCGATGCGCAACGCGTCCCAGAGCTCCTCGTCCGTCGCGTCGGGCCGGCCGAACCGCAGGTTGTGCGCGATCGTGCCGGTGAACAGCAGCGCCTTCTGGGGCACGAGGCCGATCGTGCGCCACACGTCGGCGGGCCGCACGTCGCGCACGTCGAGGCCGTCGACCAGGACGCTCCCTTCGGTGACGTCGAACAGACGGGCGACCAGGCCGAGCATCGTGGTCTTGCCGCTGCCGGTGGAGCCGACGATCGCGGTGGTCTCCCCCGGCCGGGCGATGAGCGACACGTCCTCGATCACGGCGCTCTCCGCACCCGGGTAGGCGAACGACGCGCCCACGACGTCCACGCGGCCCTCCGACAGGTCGACGCTGGGCACCTCGGGGTCGAGGTCGATCGCGGGCTCGGTCCTCAGCACCTCGGTGAGGCGCTCGGCCGACACCTCGGACCGCGGCCAGAGCATGAACATGAAGGTCGCCATCATGACGGCCATCAGGGTCTGGATCAGGTACTGCTGGAACGCGGTCAGCTGGCCGATCTGCAGCTCGCCCGCGCCGATCCGCGAGGCGCCCCACCACAGGGCGAGGACGACCGAGAGGTTCATGATCCCCATCAGCAGCGGGAAGAAGATCGTCATCAGCCGGCCGGCGCCCACGGCGACCTGGCGGTTCAGCTCGTTCGCGCGGGCGAAGCGCGCGGCCTCCTGGTCCTCGCGGACGAACGCCCGGACCACGCGCACTCCCGTGATCTGCTCGCGCATGATCTGGTTCAGCGTGTCGATCCGCTCCTGCATGAGGCGGAACAGCGGCCGCATCCTCG